>JACXUN010000277.1 GCA_014763905.1 Campylobacterales bacterium | reverse complement strand
ATATTAAACAATTTTAATCCCTAAGGAGCAGAGATGAGGATCGTACTACTGGATGGCAAAACACTAGGTGATGATATCGATTTAACGCCGTTGGAGAGATTTGGTACGTTGACCGTGTATCCGACCACCAATTCAGAAGAGACGATGGAGCGAATCACAGAGGCGGATATCATCATTACCAATAAAGTGGTCATCACCCGAGTGATGATGGAAACCGCCACCACACTCAAACTAATCTGTATCGCCGCGACCGGTATGAACAATGTCGATTTGGATGCGGCTGCCCAACTGGGTATCGAGGTTAAAAATGTTGCCGGATACTCTACCCAAAGCGTAGTGCAGCACACCTTTGCGATGCTCTTCTATCTGTTGGAAAAGCTTCCCTATTATCATCGTGCCGTTCAAAGCGGTGATTGGAGTGATTCTAAACTCTTTACCGATCTCTCCCGTCCTTTTTATGAACTACGCGGCAAAAAGTGGGGAATCATCGGACTGGGAACCATCGGAAAAGAGGTGGCAAAGATCGCCGAAGCTTTTGGAGTGACCATCGACTACTACTCCACCTCGGGAGAGAATCTGATCAATGACTATCACCACTCACCGCTGGAAGTGCTGCTAGCCGAGTGCGATATTATCTCCATCCACTCCCCGCTCAATGAGAAGACACGCAACCTCATCAACGCTGCTAATCTCCCGCTTCTCAAAGAGGGAGCCATCTTGCTCAATCTCGGACGCGGCGGAATTATCCACGAAGCCGATCTCGCCGATGAACTTAACAGACGGGAAATCTATGCCGGACTGGATGTTCTGATACCGGAACCGATTCAAAAAGATAATCCCCTCCTCCATATCCGAAATCCCGATCAACTGCTGATCACCCCGCATATCGCTTGGGCAAGTATCGAAGCACGACACACACTACTGGAGGGGATCATTGAGAATATTAACATTTTTTTGGCAAAATAGTTTAATTCACTTTACCATTTAATATTTTTAAATAGATAAAAATTGAGCTTAGTAAGAAGCAACAGAAAAGCATGAGGAGTACTTAAAATTTAAAAAATTTTTAAGAAAAAATAGCAATTTATATATTTATGTACATTTTATATGTTATACTTTTGTTAACAGAATATATCTTTAAGTCCCATAACTAGCTCCTTGTTGAATATGTATATTCTGTTAAGATATTTTAGCCATAACAGTCAATAATTTTTAAATACTTTTAAAGATCCCTTTTTTCCCTTTCCCTTAAAACCCAAAAGTAGGCTAAAATATCTAACCCCCTCTAAAACACAGCCAAACTAAAGCTTTTTAAACTATTATGCAGAATAAATTCCCAAAATTGGAAAAACAATGGTTGATATTTTGATCATCGGCTCCGGCGGAGCCGCTTTAAGTACCGCTCTATCTGCCCATGCAGAAGGGGCAAGTGTCAAAGTGGTCAGTAAAACCGCTCCAACCGCTTCACAAACCTCAATGGCACAAGGGGGTATGAATGCGGCGTTAGGCAATGTGATACCAGACTCTATCGACTCCCATATCGAAGATACCATCAAATCAGCACATGGACTCTGCAATACCAAAATGATTCGCCAAATGTGTGAAGATGCTCCAGAGAGTATCGCATGGCTTGAACAGCTCGGTGTCCCGTTTGACCGAACCGAAAATGCTCAGATCGCCCAACGCCAATTGGGCGGAGCCAGTAGCACGCGAGCCTGTTATGCTCAGGATTATACCGGACTGAAGATACTGCACACGCTTTATGATAATTGTCTCAAAGCCGGTATTGAGATAGTCGAAGAGCAGATGCTGCTCAATCTCATCGTCGAA
>JACXUN010000059.1 GCA_014763905.1 Campylobacterales bacterium | reverse complement strand
GAACGATTTAATCTTAGGATGAGAATGGTTTTAGCTAGGCTTCAACGAAAAACTATTAAGTTTTCTAAGTCTTGGGAGAGGCTTGAATATTCTGTGAACTTTGTCATTAATCGTTATAATCGTCAACTACTTTGAGATGCATGACCTATTTTCGATTTTTTATATTTTTCCCTTGAATTTTTATTAACCTGAGTTCGACGGGATATCATAGTCACAGCTTTACGAGGTTTTTATTTAGTGCGTTGATCTTTTTGAGTAAAAATTGGATAGAATAAAACAAAAAAGGTTTGTGGATGTTTAGATTATTTATTTTTATTCTTTTTTCGTCCCTGCTATTTGGGGATACATTAACGACAAGTTCAAAAGTGATTGCGGTAGATGAATCGTTTTTTACGATAGAGTCTAATAATTCAATTTTTGACACGTCAATGAGTTATACCCATCAAAAATTGCTTGCTTGTCAACCGGGATTGGATGCAGTCTATAAAATTGATTCAAGTAAGCGGTTAAGAGTCATTCCTAGAAAGAGACTAGAGAGTGGCACAACCTATCAGTGTCAATATGGAAAACATAATCTGACAATCGAGACAGAGCCGTTGCAGGTGATGGATTATCACTATTTTAATCGGAATCAACTGCTCCAAATCACATTCAATGACACCATAGATAGTCAAAAAGCTAAATCTTATATTTCACTACAAAAGAAAGATAAATTAGCAACGACCAATCTCAACTATACGATTATACAACACAGTAAAACCATGTTGTTGCTTAAAATCAACGAGCCGGTTGGAGATCATGCGGTTGAGTTAACGATCAATAAAGCTCTATCTACACCACAGGGCAGCAGTTTAGAGGAGACTTTTTCGGCAAGTTTTAACGATCGTTATGCGACCAACGTCAAGCTTGATGATAAAGTCAATGCAATGAGTATCTACGATGAACCTCGTATGGTGGCATTGGATAATGGTGATTTTGCGATTCGTCTCTATTTGGATGATACATTAGAGGGGACACCTGAACAGTTTATTGTCGTTGATGGAATTGAAAATTTTAGACTTAATCGAGATAACTATATTAGCTATCGGATGAGAGAAAAAGATAAGCTCTCTGAAAATGTTTACTATTATACCGATATTATCAGTAGTGAGTTTCAGCCTAACAGTAGCTATACAATTACCTTAAAAGAGGGTTTACGTAACCATCATGAACTCAAAAATACGTTAACCTACACAGTAAAAAGCGGTGATAGAGGCAAAGGCATACTATTTGATGCTGATAAACCTTATATCTCGAATCAAGGAGAACTTGGTTTTAAATCGATTAATCTTGATAGTGCGACACTGATTGTCGAACGTGTATTGGATGATAACTTACGCTACTTTATGAATTTTGACAGTGCCAGAGAGGAAGAGGTCAAACAGTATACCAAGGAGCTATTTACTCAGAAAATTATATTGGATAATCCAAAGAATAAAATTACCAATCAGAAATTTTTATTGCGTGATCTCACCGGTGAGCTGCCATACGGTATCTACAAAGTGACCATGCGTTATGGTGATAAAGAAGATGAACAGAGTCAGAGTAAGATACTCTTTATCTCCAATTTGGGTATCGCCGTCAATCTTGCCAAAGATCAAGCATTTGTCACCGTATTGAGTTTGGATAAAGCTGAACCGGTAGAGTCGGCGAAGGTAGAACTTTATGGAGCTAATAATGATCTATTAGGCAGCGTTAAAACGGACGAAAACGGGGTCGCCATAATTGAAAAAGCTAAACTGTTGGCTTTACAACCTAAAGGGGTCATTGTTAGCCATGATGGGGATAAAAATTTCTTGTCTTTCAATCAAACCATCGGTTCACCCGATCCTGAAACCATACTGCATGATGAAGAGCGTTTCAGAGCTAATGTCTACTTCCAGAGTAAATTGGTGCGTCCTGCTGGGAAGATTCATGCCCTCATTACGCTAAAAGACAGAGATTTCCTGTCGGCTTCAGAGATACCGGTCAAAGTTGTTTTGCAAGAGTTATACGGGGAACCACTGGAGGAGAAGGTTTATCATACCGATAAGTTTGGATTGATTGATTATAACCATCAGATGGATATCGAAGATCGAACCGGTACCTATGAGCTATTGGTTAAGATCGGTGACAATGTCATCGGTCAGGAGCAGGTTAAAGTAGAAGCGTTTGTTCCGCCAAAAATAGAGAATCATATTACCATAAGTCGATCCAGCTATCATGCAGGAGAGTTAATCGAAGCCAACATAACCAGCAGCTATCTGTTCGGTACGCCGGCAGCTAGATTAAGCGGAAAGGTAACGCTGGATGCGGAAGCCAAAGATTATGACAATACAGCATATAAAGGCTACAGCTTCACGAACACTCTCCTCAAAACACAAAACATGCAGCGGTATCTGGAGCAGGAAGAGGAGATTTCTCTGGATGATGAAGGTCAAGTATCCGTTGTTCTGCCGACACATTTGGATCAGAAAGTGCCTTCTATTTTGGAAGCACAGTTGGGTGTAACCATTATGGATGATACCACACCGGTTGCAGCATATGAAACGATTACCCTCTATCCGTATGAAGCGATGGTCGGTCTCAAATTGAATGCCAATGAGTTGGAAAAAGGTAAAGCGATAAAAGGAATAGCTGTTCTTATCAACCCGGAAACTGCCCAAACGATAGATCGTGAACTCTATGCCGAGATCAAAAAGGTTGAGTGGCACTATAGCTACCGTGATGGATCATACGAATGGGAAAAAGAATTGACGACGGTCGATAGTTTTAGCGTTCAAGCTAACGGCAGTTTTGAACGGGTGATGAATGATAATGGAGATTATATTATCGAAATTCATGATCATTTAGGCGGACACAGTGCCAGTAGTGAATTTAGTGTCTGGTATGAGACCTACAGCAATATCTCCCCAAGTGATAATCTCAAGTCGGTAGAGATCAATTTCGAAGATAAGCTTTATAAAAAAGGCGACACCATAGAGGCGACGATCAAAGCACCGATTTTAGATGGTCAATTGATCGTAACGCTAGAGAGCAATAAAGTACTCAGTTACCAAAGTTATGCGATTGAAAAAGGGGTGGCGAAAATATCTTTCCCGATTGAAGATGCCATGAATCACGGAGCCTATCTCCATGCTGCTGTTTATCGAGCCAGTGATACACCGTCTCAGTTGATTCCGTTTAGAGCCGCCGGATATCACTATGTGAAACCGGATCATACGGCACATCGACTCAATATTAAGTTGGATGTACCAAAAGAGACCAAATCCAAAACCACATTAAACCTCGGAATCCAAACGGATAAAAAAGCGAAACTATTGATCAGCGTTGTCGATACCGGTATCCTCCAATTGGCTCAACAAGAAGATCCGAAAATTTTTGAGTATTTTGATGAGCAGAACGATAAGCAGCTTGCCTACTATGATCTTTATGATCAGGTGATGGCATATGTCGCGGAAGGGAAGTTGGTCGCGTTTGGTGCGGGAGACGGCTATGCTGAAAAACGCAAAAAACATCTGCCGCCGGATTTAGGTGATCCGATTAAACCGTTTATGATCTGGTCAGGACTCTTTGATGTCCAAAAAGAGGGTTCGACAATCGGTATTGATATTCCGGAATTTAATGGCAAAGCCACCATCGTCGCTATCGCAGTGAATGCAGACAGCATAGGAGTTGAGACCAAAGAGTTGATTATCAAAGATGATATCATGATCAAACCGTCCTATCCGAAGTATATCTTGGCAGGCGATCAAGTCGATGTGCCGGTACGGCTTTTCAATACGACCCAAACGGCTCAAACCATAGTGTTGGATATCAATCAGTCGGATAATCTCAATCTTGAATTAACCCAAAAGAGCCTCACCATCCCCGCCAACAGTTCCGTCGTAGTAGTAGCAAAACTTTCGGCAAAAAGCGTAGGCAAAGGGAATCTGACTATATTAGGAACCATAAACGGCGAACAGATAACCAAAACCATTGAACTGCCGATCTATAACCCGTATACGATCTCGACCCAAACTTTTAAAGGGATCGCTAAAACAGAGCAGACCTTTACCGTACCAGAAGCGTATAAAGAGGCGACTGCCTATATCACACTCTCTGATAATCTGATCGGTTCAATGCGGGATGACCTGAAATATCTGATCGGTTATCCATACGGCTGTGCCGAGCAGACCACCTCCAAAATCTTGGCGATGCATTATGCGGCTAAATTTTTACATAATGATACATTAATTGGAGAGAGCCAAAACTTTATCCGTCAAGGACTCAAAAAGCTACGCAATATGCAAAACTACTACGGAGAGTTTAGCTATTGGAAAGAGGGCGGTTATATCAATCAGTATGCCTCACTCTACGCAGCTCAAACTATTATGGAACTCTATCGTGACGGTGTCGAGATCGATGAGAAGTTTATCAATGAGATTATCGCCATGCTCCAAGCGGTAACCACATCCAGCGGTCAATATCTTGCGGAGTATGATAAATTCCATCGTGTCTATGCTGCCTTTATCTTAGCCGAAGCGGGGAAACTCGATGAGAGCAGTGTTAATATGCTGTTGGAGCAAAAACTTTATGAGCAGAATTTTATTGCGACCTACTATATGGCAGCTATATTGAAGATAAAAGGACGCGATGCCCAAGCCCAAGAGCTATATGACAGTGTGAAATTATCCGTTGACAGTTACTATAAGCCATATGGCGATACAACCGGGAACTTTGAGTCCAATCGACGGGATATGTTCCTCCACTTTATGATCAAGTCACAATATTTTAACAAAGAGGAGAAAGATCTTGCAAGTGTTCAAAAAACCTTGGATGATCTCTATTCGACTCAAGAGAAAGCGATGGCACTCAAAGCCATTAGTCTCTATTACGGAAAACCGCAAGTGGCTAAATTGGATGTGACGCTCAGTGTCAATGGTAAACATCAACGGCATACTGAGCCGATTACTCTAATAGTAGACAAATTAACCAGTGATACCATTACCGTGACACCGCAAAACAGTGCCATGAGTTACTCTATAGAACTGGTCAAACATCTGCCAAAACCGATCAAAAATCGGCTAGGTCGGAAGAAAGAGGTGAGTATCCAACGTGAATTTATTGATGAACAGGGACAAGCGGTTGATCTTAGTCAGCTGGTACAAGGAGAGACGATTTATAGTAAGGTACGCATCTCCAATCTCGGTAAGGTCAATAATGTAGTGGTGAGTCAACGTATCCCGGCGTGTATGAGTATTATCAACAGTAATATCCAATCAGGACATCAGAAGTTTGAGAACGATAATATCGATCTCGCCTATCGCGATATCCGTGATGATCGGGTGCTGCACTTTATCAATCTGCCGAAAAAAGAGGAGTATGATACCGTTTCGCAATCGCTCCGTCTGGTACCGAATGAAGGGATAATCTATACGCCGCTGATCGTGACTATCACTGGAACCTGCCAGCTTCCAGCAGTGATCAGTGAAGCGATGTATGATACCCGTATCGCCGATTATGCCCAAGAGCGTGAGACGATAACAGTTGTCGGCACTCATCCAGATAAGCCGACGACCGCAACAACCGTCTCTGATTTAGAATCCCAAGCTAAAAAAGTGATCAAAAGACTCTACTATCGTGAGATGCAGAGCGATGATGCTAAGTCATTCTTGCCGCTCTTTAACTATCCGGTTGAGGTCTATTTCCGTAAAAAAGAGGCAACCAAAAAGGATGTGCTTGATGATAAGATGGGCTATTTAAGTAAATGGCAAAAACGGAGTTATAGCGGTATCCAGTTAGAAACGGTGCGTTTAGACAATGCGAAAAAAGAGGCAGTCATCAAAATAACTTTTGACTATCTGCTTGAAAATAAGAAAAAATCGTTAACCGGAACCAGCCGACATCTCATTACCCTCAAAGAGATCGACGGCGAGATGCTGATTACCAAATTGGAGTTGGCGAAGTAGTTTAAGAGGTGATCAGCTATAATCTAATAAAAAGGAGGTTTGTGATGATAGAAAAGGATGAACTGTTTTATAAAATAAAAAATCTCAAACCCATTTTAGAAGATAAATTTGGCATCAATAAATTAGCAATTTTTGGTTCATACTCAACAAACAGATATAATGAAGAGAGTGATATTGATATTGTGATTTTAGAAATGAGACAGAAAAATTTATTGACGATTTCCAAAGCACAGCTTTTTTTGGAAGAGGCTCTTAAGAAAAAAGTAGACATTGGTCTGTTTGATTCTCTGAGACCATTTATCCGTAATAGTATTCAAAAAGATTTGATTTATGTCTAGTCGGCTAGATGAGATTTTTCTCTTTGATATCTATGTGAGTATTCTCAAAATTCAAAATACTGCAAAAAAATTTACCCATGCAGAGGATCTGAAACATGACTATATGGCTTGGGACAGCGTCATTAGAGATTTTGAGATTATCGGTGAAGCAACCAATGTTCTTATCAAAAAAGAGATTTTATCTGAAGAGTTAAGAGCGGTTGTTAATTTGAGAAATATTTTGATTCATCACTATTTTGGGATTGATGCTGAGGAGATTTGGAATATTATCGATAATGAACTCTTGGAGTTAAAAAGATTGATAGAATCTAAAATTTTAGATGTAGAGATTTCCAAACGAGGTTTTTTAATAGATGAGATTTTAGAAGAGTTTCATTATTTGGATTTTATAGTAAAGGGTATTAGTAAATTGAAATAGTTTTCAAAGTGTATACGTAAGCAGTAATGCTTACGTAACAGACTTTAACTCAGCAACCCTCTCACTTCATCTTCATCAATCAAATCTTTTTCATATTTAACCACGGCGATATTTTCCGTCTCGTTGATATAGCTTTCGACTATCGCTTCATGTTCGGTTAATGCCGCTACTTTGTCTCGATCGAAGATATCTAGCGGGAGATAGACATTGCCTCGGTTATTAGGGTTTGGCATGGTGGCAACCCATCCGAACCAGAGCAGTGAGAGGAGGGCAACGACGATGGCTAAAGTTCCTCGATCAAAGTGGTGCATAATATATCCGGCAAGCAGTCCACCTAAGAAGATACCGACATAGCCAAAAGTGTTGGCGACACCGATTGCGGCTCCTTTTTGGTGGACTTTTGCAAATTTGCTTACGAAGCTTTGAAGAAGCGGTTCAAACATATTGAATCCGATAAAGAAGAGAACGACTCCTGTGATAAAGAGCCACGGCGTTGTCGCAAATCCCATTGCGATAAACCCTAAAAAGATAGAAGCGATGGAGATCATAAAGACTTGTCGACCTTTTCCATACTTCTCACCGAATACAGCAGCCGGTCCCATGGAAAGCACTCCGAAGATCATGGCAGGGAGATAGACTTTCCAGAGTTCGGCTTTGGTCCATCCGAAACCTCCTTGATCGATTGCCTGTGTCATCACCAATGGAATAATGAAAAATGCCATCGTCATAATCGATGAATGGAAAAGGAAGGTCACATACATACGGGTTAACGATTTGTCTTTAAAGACATCCAGCATCTTGGACTCCTCTTCCGTATAGGAGTGAATGATTTTCGGCGGCTGCGGTACGGCGGTAAAGAGAATACCGATTGCCATAATCGAAAGCACGGCAGTCAGCCAGAAGAGCTTGTCAATACCCCAAAGACCGCCAACAATCGGGGCAACGATCATTGCTGCCGCAAAGCTTAAAGCAATGGTTCCACCCATGATTGCCATAGCATGAGCCCTTTGTTCCTCTTTGACGAGGTCGGCAATCATAGCAGAAACAACCGATCCGATCGCTCCGGCTCCTTGTAAGAAACGTCCAACCATCAACATATAGATATTGTCGCTCATCGCCGCAATAATGGAACCGATGATAAAAATTATCAGACCAAAAAGGAGTGTCTTTTTACGTCCTAATTTGTCACTCATCAATCCAAATGGAACTTGAAAAAGTGCTTGGGTGAAGGCATAACCTCCGACGACAATTCCGGCTAAAAATTCAGTTCCCCCTTTCAACTCTACTGCATAGACCGAGAGTACAGGAAGTACAATAAATAGTCCAAAAAAACGCAAAGCGATAATCAGACTCAGAGGTAAGATTTGTTTAAACATGGTGACACCTTGAATTGGATAAAATCTTTTCATTAAATCAGGCGATAAGTCGCATTTTAACTAAGAACCTGAGTTCGACGGGATATCATAGTCACAGAAGCCTAAAAATAGGTAAGATTT
>JACXUN010000058.1 GCA_014763905.1 Campylobacterales bacterium | reverse complement strand
ATCTTTACGGACATCAAGCAGTCTGTTTTTATAAGAGGAAGTACCCATGAAGGTGTCTCTTATTCATAAATCTGAAACGGTTTTTGTTTATCGAACGCTTCGTTTGCTTCACCGACACTGTACAGATTGGGAGTCTGTTTTGTCGGTAAGAAATCGAGAGCTTCCATCTCTGCGGCTATCTGATTGAAAAACACCTCATAATCACCGATAAATTTCCCTCCGTTCCATACTTTGAGAAGTTTTTCGGTAAAGATACTGTTACTCGCAAACGGAACCGTATAAGAGACCTGCGGGTCTTGACATCCTGCTAAGAGTTTGACCGATGCTTTGATCTCTCCCGCTTTGGTCTGGTCTACATTGGCTTCGATCTCGGTATAGAATGCCTTATTTTTGAAATAGACCTCTTTGGCTACCGAGTAAGAGAGGAGTTTCGGTTTGAACAGTTTGCTATTTTCGGTCTTGATATCCTGAAAGAGATTTGCTTTGGCAACCGTACCGCTATGGCAGCTGTCGGAGATCATCACGATACGCACCCCCTCCGCAAAGCTCCCCCAGAGTTCAAACAACTCATCATCGATCAACTGTCCATCATAAAGACACCAGGTCTCATCGAGACGATCCTCTTCATCGCCACTCTTATCGGGAACAAATCCTCCATGCCCGGAATAGGTCAGAAACAGCATATCATCCGATACCAGTTCCTGACTCGCTGAAGCAATCGCCGATTTGACCGCAGCACGGGTAGCATTTTCGGTTAGCAGCATGGTCGTTGATTTAAAGTTTTGATCCAGTGCAATCTGCTGCATATCTCTCGCATCTTGCTCACAGGTCTCTAGCGGAACCACTCCATTCCCGTAATGTTCCGGGTCAACAAGATTGACACCAATATGAATTGATATTCCTTTTTTCATCATACACTCCTGTTAAGAATCTCAATTCCCCTATCTTTTATGATGGTATAGTAGTCAAACTTAAGATGTTATGAGTGCAGAGAGGCTTTATCATGATAAAGAAGAAACTTGCCCTATCTACGGAAAAAAGATTGCACTGTTTATAATATTTTTAAACAGAAAAATCAAAAATTAATTCGCCGTTTACCCATGTTTGATGAATGGTAAAATGGGAATCAAAGAGTACCATATCGGCAGGATAGCCCTCAGCCAATCTTCCCATTTTCAGACCTAGTTTTCGGGCTGGAATAGTTGTCACCATAGCAATCAATTCCACTAGTGTCATATCACTATGTTGGTCAAAATTTCGCAATGCTTCATTCAGCTTCAAGAGACTCCCCGCCAACGTGCCGTCAGCCAATCGGGCGATACCCTTATCGACGATCACCTCCTGTCCGCCAAGCATATAATTACCCGACTGTAAACACCCCGCCCGTATCGCATCAGTAATCAATACCAAATTATCCGGTTTGAGCTGACGCAAAAGCGGGAAAAAAGAGGGATGGATATGCACCAGATCGGCAATAATATCACAACTCACCTCGGGGTCGGCAAGCACTGCCCCGACGATACCCGGTTCACGGTGATGCAGAGGGTTCATCGCATTAAAGAGATGGGTAGCGTGTGAGACCCCCCATTCAAAACTCTCGATACTCTCCGCATAACTCGCTTCGCTATGTCCGATACTCAACAGTATGTGGGGATAGTGCTTGTTCAGATACCGGATAAAGGCTTCTGCTCCTTGCACCTCAGGAGCCAAGGTAATCATCTTGACGATATCCATATAGGGTGCAATCAACGACATATCGGGAGACTGGATAAAGTCTCGATTTTGAGCTCCATGTTTATTAGGATTGATAAATGGGCCTTCGAGATGAACACCCAAAAGTTTGGCTCCTGTTTTGGGTGGATAGTGCTGAACATTCTCCAATGCCTTGGTAATATCTGCTGCTGCCATGGTCATGGTGGTTCCAAGAAATGCCGTCGTACCGGTCTGTACAATGGTTTGGGCAATCCTCTCCAACGCCTCCGGTGTCGCATCCATTACATCGGCTCCGCTGGAACCGTGGATATGGATATCGATAAATCCGGCACTCAGATAAGCTCCTTTGGCATCGATAACCGTAGCGTTCTGTGGCAGCGTCGACGTAATGTCGATAATCTTTTCGTCAAATAGCAGATGATATCCCTCTAGGATTTCACTCTCGGTAATAATTTTAGCGTTGGTAATCACTTTCATGGGCTGTATTATAGCTTTTTATCGTTACAATTGCTCTATGATTGAAACTGCCTTTACCTATCTGACTGTCCTAATTTTTATCGCCTCCCTATTGGTCTATCTCGAACACAAAACTCATACCAAACTCTTTGAGTATCTGCCGCCGATCGTCATTCTCTATTTTAGTGTTATGAGTCTCTCGACACTGGGACTCTGGCAATCCACAGACGCAATCAAAGAGAGTTATAACGCTTTTAAATCGAATCTACTGCCGGCGATGATCTTCCTCATGCTGCTCCAAGCCGATATCCGCAAGATTCTTAAACTGGGGCGAAAGATACTGCTCACCTTTTTCTTGGCTTCGCTGAGTATCTCATTGGGGTTTATTATTATGTTTGCATTGATGCATCACTTTTTCGATCCTGAAGCATGGAAAGCCTTCGGAGCATTGAGCGGTTCTTGGATGGGCGGCATGGGGAATATGGTCGCCATTCAAAATGCTTTGGTACTTCCCGACAGTCAAATGGGATATGTGTTACTGATTGACTCAATCGATTATGCCGTATGGGTGATGATACTATTGGCTCTGGTTCCGTTTGCACCGAAATTCAATCGCTGGAGTCGATCCGATGCATCGATTTTGGACTCACTGACTACCAAACTGGATCAAAGCAATGATAATAAACCGATCGATTTTGTCTCCCTCTTTATGATGCTGGGACTCTCATTGATGATCTCGGTGCTGACACAACAATTGGCTATGCTACTGCCAATGAGTAACTTTTTGACACCCGCTACATGGGTGGTAATTTTGGCAACATTAGCCGGTATCTTTTTTGGCATGACCCCTTTGAGCCGGAACGCTTCTGCCTCACCGATTGCCAATATCATGCTCTATCTAATCGTCGCACTGATCGCTTCACGAGCTGACTTCAAAGAGCTGGCAGAGGCTCCGATTTATATCGTTTCCGGGTTTATGATTATCCTCATTCATGCCCTATTTATGGTACTTTTCTCTAAACTGTTTAGATTGGATCTTTTCTCAATAGGAGTCGCATCATTAGCCAATATCGGCGGAGTCGCATCGGCACCGATCTTAGCCGGAGCCTATCATCGAGCATTGATTCCAATTGGGGTACTAATGGCGATGATGGGATATATTATTGGTACCTTTGTTGGTTTGGGTGTTGCCCATATATTACGAATTATCGCATCATAGCCAAAAGGAGACCAGATTAAATTTTACGATTCTTAATCATAATTGATAACCTTTATGGTATAGTTTCACCAAGAATATACCACCAGTGGGAGCATAAAGTATGAACTTTGCAAACCTTTTCTCCAACATGATTGGAAGTGCGAAAAGTCCTCAAAATGAACAGAGCAATTGGATTAAATGTCCAAAATGTTTGGCTTTGATGTATTATAAAGAAGTTGAGTCTAAATGTAACGTCTGTCCAAAATGCAATAACCATTTCCGAATCAATGCGAAAAAAAGAGAAGAATATCTATGTGATGAGGGAAGCTTTGTTGAACACGATGCTTCATTGGCTCCTATCGATCCGCTTAAATTTATCGATAAAAAATCTTACAAAAAACGTATTGATGAAGCCAAAAGTAAAACGGGAAAAACCTCTTCAGCGGTAAGCGGTTCTTGTACCATTAACGGTATCCCGGTAGAAATCGTTATCTTTGACTTCTCCTTTATGGGAGGAAGCTTGGGTTCTGTAGAAGGTGAGAAAATTGTTCGAGCCATTAATAGAGCCATAGAGAAACGATGTGGATTGATTATCGTCTCGGCAAGCGGCGGAGCAAGAATGCAGGAGAGTACCTTCTCACTGCTTCAGATGAGTAAAACCTCTGCAGCCCTTAACCGTATGCATCAAGAGGGACTGCCGTTTATTTCCGTACTAACCGATCCTACCATGGGTGGGGTATCGGCATCATTTGCGATGTTGGGAGATATCATTATCGCCGAACCGAATGCTTTGATCGGATTTGCCGGTCAACGGGTTATCAAACAAACCGTTGGGGTGGATTTGCCAGAAGGGTTCCAGCGATCAGAGTTTCTACTTGAACACGGACTCATCGATATGATCGTCGATCGAAATGATATGAAAAAAACTATCGCTGATCTCTTAACTTTCTTCCTCAAAGATAATCCCAAAGTGGCTCAACAAGCTTCTTAACTCAGTTGAGCATTGATGATCTACGCCCTTTTAGATAAGGGAGTCCTCGAAGATCGAGGACTCCCTTTACAATCTCTTGTTCAGAAAATCGAATCTCTCACTATTCCTATCTTACAATATCGCAATAAAACCGGAACGATTAATGAAAAACGCCGTGATCTGCAACTTATCCGATCGATCTATACGGGTCAATTGATTGTAAATGACACCATAGAACTAATCGATGAAGCGGACGGTCTGCATATCGGTCAAGAGGATATCCGCCTCTATAGCCATGATCTGCATCAAGCGGTTACGATGATTAGAGAAAAAATCGGCTCTAAGCTGTTAGGACTCTCGACACATAATCCAGATGAGATTCTCGAAGCCAATCAACTCGATTTGGACTATATCGGTCTGGGTGCTTATCGGAGTACCTCAACCAAGCAGGATGCCAAAATTTTGGGAGAGAGTGCCATAGTGTTGGCCAAACTCTCTACCCATCCAGTCGGACTTATCGGCGGTGTTAAACTAAATGACCGTTTTGACAATACAATTATCGCCTATCGCGTTATCGGAAGTGATCTCTATGAAGATTAATATCTATATTATCGATAAAAAATCCAAAGACAGACTGTACGCCCCGCTTATCGAACATTATCAGAAAATTGCCAAACCGTTTGCCAAAGTGGAGATATTTGAAATATTTACCAAAGAAATAACAAAATCTCACGAAATTTCCACAGAAGCTTCACAAAAATCTTATACCCTTGCACTTTCAAAATATCTTGCGAACGGATATAACATCGCTTTAGACCCGGAAAGCAAAGAGGTAGATAGTTATGAGTTTTCAAATTTCTTTAAGGTAGAGGGTGTCGTAAACTTCTTCATTGGTGGAGCTTTCGGCTTTGAGAGCGATTTTTTACAGCTATGTAACAAATCAATTTCTTTTGGTAAAATTACGCTGTCACATAAATTGGCGAAGGTAGTACTGATGGAGCAAATATTTCGAGGTTTGAGTATACTCCATAACCATCCCTACCACAAATAAAAAAATTTAAATGAAAAATAAAAAATAACTAGGAGAACTATAAATGTTAAACGGTGAACAAATCGAGTTTTTTAAAACGGCTCTTGATGCAAGAAGTGCACAGATCAAAAGAAACCTCAATATTACCTCGTCTGAGATGGATGATATGAACAACAATGATCTAAGAGATGAAGGTGATCATGCTTCAACCTCACTCGGAAGAGCCGTCGATAACGCCATTTTGGATCAACAAGCCAAGGAATTAGCGGAAATTGAACTTGCTTTAGGTAAAATTCATGATAATCTTTATGGTATCTGTGAGATGTGCGGTGAAGAGATCAATATTGAACGACTCAAAGTCAAAATATTTGCTCGTTACTGTATTACCTGTAGAGAGATTATTGAAAAAGAGGAAAAACATAAATAAATAAATTAGAGGAGTCTTTATGCGTTTAGGTCTGTATGTACTCGCATCAATCGTATTAATGGCAATCATAGGCATCTACATCTATACTGTCAATCCATCAGAGTATAGTTTAACATTTACCGGGATACCCATTAATCTACCGGTTGCCGTCTGGGTTGTTATCCCAATGTTTATATTGATGATAGGATCAGCGGTTCACATGATGTTTTATGGAACCAAAAACTTTTTTCGATTCAAAAAATGGGAAAAAGACAGTGAAAACCTAAACAATGCTCTCTACTGGTCACTGCTCAATGAACCGAAGGCTCACAAGTTTACCCTTCCTCGGCTCAAAGAGAGTGCCACAATTTTTCAAGCGGCTACGCTCAACATCAACGGTACGGTAGACGGTCTCTCTGAAAAAATTCAGAGTGCACTCAATATCATCTCCCAAATCGATAAAGGTGAGTGTGTTGATTTCAAAGAGAAGAAACTCGCCAGAGTACTTTCTGATAACAATCCGCTGGTAATTAAAAACAATTTAAACTGTTTGAACAAAGATAAATCATTCGTAGAAGAGGTTTTACAGCAAAAAGAGAAGTATCCTCAAGAGGTATTTGATAAAGCTCTCAGTATTTTTGCTAACACGGCAACTTTCTATAAAGCAAGAAAATATAGCAAGATATTTGATCGTGAGAACTTTGTCACAATGATCAGTCGCGTCACCCGAGAAGATAATCTTGGACTGACACTTAATATTTTGGATGAATTTATCAAAGATTTAGACGGTAAATTAAAGTGCAGTGACTTCCTTCTGATTGGGAATGTCACTAAAACGCAGCTTTCACCGGACGAAAACCTCAGAATCTTTAAAGAGTATGATAAAACCTATCCAAAAGCCAAAACTGCTTATCTCTATCTCCTTTTTGATTATGAGATGATTGACAAAGCCGGTGAGTATCTTGAAGAGCATGAAGCCGATGAATTTATCCGATTTAGAGCCTTATATGATCTCAAAAAACAGTATGGTAAATATAAGATTACAGACTTGATGAATATCAAACATATCTGTAACGATCTTGACTAACTCTTGATGCCGATTCTCGATTTTAGTCGTCCTCTCTTTGCCCTCGCTCCTTTGGCGGGGTTTACCGATCTTCCTTTTCGCAGCGTCGTAAAACAATTTGGAGCCGATCTCACGGTCAGTGAAATGATCAGCTCCAATGCCCTTGCCTTTCAAAATGAACGCACCATTCGTATGCTCGAAACGAGTCCGTTAGAGAGTCCCTATAGTATTCAGATAGCCGGTTCCGATCCTACTGTCATCCGCAAAGCGGTTGATCTCATCAATGAACAAACAGGGGTTGATATTATCGATCTCAACTGCGGCTGCCCTGCTCCAAAAGTGGTCAATAATCTCCAAGGCAGTTCACTTCTAACCGATCTCAAAAAGATGGGTGAAACCATCCGTACCATCAAGGATCACTCCAATAAACCCTACACTTCGGTCAAAATCCGCATCGGTTTCGATGAGAAAAAACCGGTCGAGATCGCCAAAGTATGTGAAGATAACGGAGCCGACTTTA
Organism: Campylobacterales bacterium; assembly: GCA_014763905.1. Taxonomy (GTDB): domain Bacteria; phylum Campylobacterota; class Campylobacteria; order Campylobacterales; family Sulfurovaceae; genus UBA1140. The sequence continues at coordinate 865 of JACXUN010000058.1, read as the reverse complement.
TCGCTGTACACGGACGAACCCGAAGCGGACGCTATAAAGCCCCCGTCGATTATGATGCGATCAAAGCAATCAAAGCAGCGGTCTCTATCCCGGTCATCGCCAACGGTGATATCACCACACCCCAAAAAGCCCAATGGGTACTCGACTACACCGGAGCCGACGGTATCATGGTCGGACGTGGAGCTGTGGGTAAACCGTGGATATTTCAGATCATGAAAGCCTATATCAATGGGGTGGGCAGCAGTGAAGTAACCCCTGAACTGATCAAAGCGGTCGTCTTAGAACATTTCGATCAGATGATTAATCACTATGGCAAATACGGAACGGTGATGTTTAGAAAACATCTCCACACCTACTCCAAAACCGGGTATCAAGGAGCTTCGGCTTTTAGAGATTTGGTTAATCGGGTTGATGATCCGGCTGAGATGCGTGGGATTATTGAGGAGTTTTTTGGTCAACCTCTATTATAAAGAATACGGAACCGAAAGCTTTAGCTTCGCTTTTTCGGGGCTGAAGCCTCCGTTTCCTATGTTTTACTTCTCAAAATGCTGATAATCCTTGATCGTTCGCCAGTCCCCACCCCAAAAGTAGCCGTACCGTTTAAAAATCTGCGTAGCTAAATCCTCTCTGAGCAGTATCGCCCGATCCGCGGCACTACTGTTTCGATGTACCCGTTTACGGTATGGCAGTGATGCTTTATGAGAGATATACCCTTTGCGGGAGATATAGGGATTCTCCAACGGATTAATATCAACTGCTTTTCCATAAGCGTGTCTCGACCACTTCTTGGAGCCGGTTGCTTGACGACAGTTAAAGGCGGAGGTATTATCTGCTTCAATCGACTGCCAATCATTCCCGTTAAAAT
>JACXUN010000276.1 GCA_014763905.1 Campylobacterales bacterium | reverse complement strand
CTTTTAAGAAGATTTTATGACTATTTTATTTAGATTTAAGCAAACAGGCGTTATAATTGCAACCCTCATACGTGATCGCGTAGCTCAGTTGGTAGAGCACTACCTTGACATGGTAGGGGTCGTTGGTTCGAGTCCAATCGTGATCACCATCTCAAATTCTTTTTTCCCAAAAAAACTACTGGATATACTTACATTAACCAACCGTTGACAATCGGTTAGCTACCCATTTACAAAATACTCTTATAATACCATTATGAAAGATGAGGAGTTGCTTTCTCCCTCCCCTGCTGAAGGTGGCTCCTAAATGACTTGGAAGATTGTTTTTTTTCACAACTCTCCTTTGTAAACCTCCTCCTTTTGAAAGCACTAGCCATTTCAAGTCATAATCTTTCTTCATTCAAGACTCACTATCCCCAGATAAGCAACCTCGATCATCATATCAATTTCCTCCAATGTAATAGTATACGGCGGCATAAAATAGATCACATGTCCCAACGGTCTGAGTAGCACGCCATGTTTGAGTGCATACTGATAGACGCGGATACCGACTCGATCCTCGAAGGTGTAGCCTGATAGTTCAATGGCACAGATCATACCGGTTTGACGTACCGATTTGACCTTCTCCAATGATTTGAACCGCTCTGTCTGTTTTTTGATATAGGCGATCTTCTCTTGGTTTTTTTCAATGATATGCTCATCACGCAGAATATCGATGGTCGCATTGGCGGCACTACAGGCGATGGGGTTTCCGGTATAGCTATGAGAGTGCAAAAAGGCTTTGAGTTCAAGATAGTCACAGTAGAAAGCTTGATAGACCTCATTGGTAGTCAGTACGGTACTCAGAGCCATATAGCCGCCGGTAAGTCCTTTGGAGAGTACCATAAAATCGGGACTCACCCCGCTCTGTTCGATCGCAAAGAGTGTACCGGTTCGTCCAAATCCAGTGGCTACCTCATCGGCGATGAGATGGATATCATAGCGGTCACAGAGTTCACGTAGTTTGGTAACAAAGATCGGATGATACATGTGCATCAGTCCGGCACACTGCACCAGCGGTTCGATAATGATTGCCGAGATATGTTCATGTTGCTCTGCAAAGAGTTTTTCAGCCTCTACGATTGCTTCCAGTGCAGCGGCTTCACTCTGATCTTTGGGTACCGATGTTTGGATTGACTGGATCAATATCTCATTGTAGGTCTCTTTATACAGCTCCACATCCCCAACCGCCAACGCACCCATTGTCTCACCATGATAGCTGTTGGTCAGAGAGACAAAGAGCGGTTTGTTCTTTCCTCTGTTCTTGTGATAGTGAAAACTCATCTTCAATGCCACTTCGATCCCGCTACTGCCGTTATCAGCAAAAAAGACCTTCTCCAACCCTTCCGGCGAAATCTCCACCAATTTTTCCGCCAATTCTATGGCACTCTCATGCGAAAATCCGGCTAAGAGGACATGGTCGAGTTTGTCGATCTGATCTTTGATCCGTTGATTGATGCGGGGGTGGCTGTGTCCCAAGATATTGACCCACCAGCTACTAATCGCATCGATATAGCTATTGCCCTCGAAATCATGGAGATAGACCCCTTTGGCGGATTGAATCGGAATCAGGGGCAGTGTTTCATGGTCTTTCATCTGAGTACAGGGGTGCCAGATGACATCCAGATCACGGGCTATTAGGGATTGATTGGTTATTGTTTGCATCGTCTTTTCACCTTTATAAAATTTTCATTATAACACTCTCACTATTAAATACACGATTTGGTATAATCCAAAAATGATACGACTCAAAAAACGACTCAAAAACAAAACCATTACCTATATTCATGTGGTTCCT
>JACXUN010000057.1 GCA_014763905.1 Campylobacterales bacterium | reverse complement strand
CTGTGACTATGATATCCCGTCGAACTCAGGTTATAAATACTTTTTTCATATGGGATTCAATCTCTTCAAAAGTGAACTGTTCATCGGTGAAGTATTGAAAGGCGATAATCCCCTGATAGAGCAGCATATCGCTGCCGTCTTTGGTTGGTTTGCCGTGTGTTTGGGCGAACTGCAAAAATGGGGTTACTTTTCCGTAAATCACATCGATACAGGCTATTGCAGTCGGTACGACCGATTCCAGTATCGCAGCAGGGCAAGGAAGACTCTCATCTTCTAATCCGGCGGAGGTCATATTCACCACCAAGTCATACGGTTTGGCTTGGAAGGTCTCAAAGGTGTAGGTTTCAAACCCCTCCTCTTGGTACCGTTTCAATCGTTCGGCACTGCGGTTGAGAATGGTCACCTCATATCCGGCATCCCGTAAAATGACGGAGCTGGATTGAGCGGTTCCTCCAGCACCCAAAAATAGAACGGTTTTGGCATTGCTAAATGTCTCAATAGCTTTGAGAAATCCGGGAGCATCGGTATTGTAACCGTAGAGTTTGCCCTCTTTTTGGACAATCGTATTGACCGCTCCAACCTTTTTGGCAAAGCTGTCTAGTTCATCACACGCTTTAAAGGCTGCCTCTTTATGGGGAACCGTAATATTGGCTCCTTTGATATCCAGTTCAAAGAATTTTTGACGCAGTTGTGTGCCGTCTTCGAGGTGATATCGGGTATAACAACCGTTATAGTTCAAAGCTTGGAAAGCGAGATTGTGCATCATTGGTGATTTGGAGTGGCTAACCGGATTGCCAAAAATGGTAAAGAGGTGTTTCATAACTATCCTATAGATTAGATGCTCGTTTCCAATACCAAAGATGTCTCAAATCTGTAGGGTTGGCTTCAGCCAACGCAAAACAGAAATATTCTTGATAGAAATTGTGGGCTAAAGCCCACCCTACGTGATTCAGACATTGAAAACAAATTTTGGATATATTATATCAGTAGAGTCGATAAAATCGACTTTTTAAGAAGGAAGTTTTTCCATATCTTTAATGGTTGAGAGTAAGGCTCCCAACTTATTTTTGACTTCCAGATATTCCAACTCCGGTTTAGAGTCGGCAACGACTCCCGCTCCGGCTTGAAGTGTAATCGAATCGGGTTTGATCAGTGCCGTACGAATTGCAATTGAACTGTCCATCTCTCCGTTAAAGGCAAAATATCCAATCGAACCGGAATAGAATCCCCGCTTCAATCCCTCATACTGAGCAATCAATTCCATCGCACGAATCTTCGGGGCTCCGGTCATGGTTCCGGCAGTAAAGGTGGCTCGGAAGAGGTCAAACATATCTTTGTTGTCAGCGATCTCCGCCTCCACGTCACTCACCATATGCATCACATGAGAGTATCGCTCTACCCGCATCATCTTCGTGACTTTGACGGTTCCGGTTTTGGCAACACGTCCTACGTCATTGCGTCCCAGATCGATGAGCATCAGATGTTCCGCACACTCCTTGGGATCATTGAGCATTTCCAGTTCCAGCTCTTTGTCTCGTGCATGGGTTTTTCCTCGTTTTCGCGTACCGGCGATCGGTCGTAGAAGAATCTCTCCATCACTGAGTCGAACCATCACTTCCGGGGAAGATCCGCAGATTGAAAATTCTTCATAATCAAGTAGGAAGAGATACGGTGAAGGGTTTTTAGATCGTAATAATCGATAGAAACTGTAAGGGTCGATATGACCCGGCTGGGTATAACGGTTGGAGAGGAGAATCTGGAAGATATCACCGCTGCGGATCATCTCTTTGGACTCATCGACCAAGGCTTTAAATGGTTCCTCTTCAATCCAGAAAGAGCCTTCACCTTCTAGTTTTGCGGCTTGTAACGGCTTAGGATTTACGCAACTAGTAAGGATACCTTCAAGAACTTGAAGCTGTTCACCGTAATTTTCATCATTTTGAATAATGGTCAGCTGGGCGTTCTTGTGCGAGAAAGCTAAGATAATAGAAGGACGTACTAAATCTAAATCCGGCGTATTGAGCGGGTCATATAACCCATCCATACTTTTTTTGAGTGTCGGTTCAAATACTTTGACCATATCATAACCGATAAATCCGATAAATCCGTCGGTAAAATTAAAACCTACTTCAGACGCTCTCTCTTTGAAGTGTTGTTGATCAAGTTTGCGATAGTACTCTTGTAAAAAATTAAAGGGATCAATATCTAGCTCTTCAACTTCACCGTTAGTGTGGGCGTAGTAGGTCTCATTGTTTTTATAGCTGATACGCTCTTGGACTCCGATCGTGATAAAGGAGAAGTTCCCGTCACTGTTATTGACCACGCTCTCAAAGAGCATGGTAACTTCATCTTTAAATATATGACGTATCTCTCCATAGACCGATACGGGAGTCAGGTGGTCAAAAAGTATTTGTTTTATCATTGACTATTTATTTAATCTTCGTAATATACGCATCTTTGGCGACGCTCTCTTTGGCTTTGGCTAAATGATCTTCGGCATCTTTTTGGCTGTAGAATGGTCCGATAAGTACACGGGTTAACCCTTCAGAGCTTTTGATGGTTTGATAGTTGAGTTGAATTGCTTTGATTCTATCGATTGCAGCCGCTGGATCTTCGTAAGCACCTACTTTGATATAGTATCCTCTTGATGGATTATAGTTCTTGGTTTCAGTGGTTGTTTTGGCCACCGGTGCTGTTGTCGTTTTGGCTCGTTCGGTTGTTGAAATGTATTTTGGTTGGACATAGCTTGAACTGCTGGTTTTAGTTGAAGTTTTAGCCACTTCTTTTTTATTGTTGCTATAGTCTCTTAACGTATTTTTACTGCTTGAAGTAGATTTTGGCTTGGTATTGTTGCGTTCATCGATAGCGGGTTGCGTAGTTGTTGCTGTACCATCATTACTATTTAAAGAAGCAACAGCTAAACCGGTTGTCGCAGCAGCCGTTACGGTTGAAGCGATAGTGCTGTTGGTATCTGTTTCAGTATTTTCTTGCGTTGATTCTACTGCTATCGGTTTTTCAATAGCTGTATCACTGTTTTCACCTAAAATCAGCTTGGTAATAACAATAGAGATAACCAAAATAATAAAGAGCAGTGCCAGAAGCGTTAAAATATTCTTAAGTTGAGTCTTTTTCTTGTTGTCGTTTTCGTCGATGACGAGGTTCTTTAAATTTTTATTTTCCATAATAGGTCTCCGCTTTTTTTGCACAAAGTATAACACAAAAATGATTACTTAATACCGTAAAATCACATTTTTTTAAGGGGAAGTGTTATTTTATTGTAGTTTTTTGGCAAATTTTTATCTGGATAGAATTTACATCTTTTGGTTGACTTAAGCTCTAACAGGTGTTTGATTTTTTCCACCTCTGTATAAGCTTGCTGAAGCGGTAAATTTAATCTGGGGATAAAAATTTGCACATGATTGACTCGTGAACTCTGATAGGTATAAAAGGTCTCAATACCGATTGACTTCAACAGATGTTTGATGAGATGATAGTATCGATTGCTCTCTTCCCGCTCATATTCTAAAACAATATAAGGTACACAGTCGTTGTTAACCAACGGTAGAGCCAGAACCACCTCACCTTTTAGATGCAGTTTGATCAGCTCCTCTGAGGGGATACCGCTCATGGCTTCAAAACGACTGTAGAGGGTTCGAGTGTTGACGGTGATCTTCTCTACAATTGACTCTCTCTTAATATAGTAACCCTCTATATCAAATGTGAGATCAAAAATCGTCAATTTCAAAATTAGTAGATGGCTTTATTGTAGATGACAAAATTGGAGGCAAGCTCTTTCATCTCTTCTTTGATTGCGGCATGAAGCTCACTGTCATGGATATTGTCAAGCACATCGGCGATTTTGTTGGCGATGATCTTAAATTCCGCCTCTTTCATTCCTCTGCTGGTCAATGCCGCAGCACCGACTCGGATACCGGAGGTGACAAACGGGCTTCGTGTCTCTCCTGGAACGGTGTTTTTATTGACCGTAATTCCCGCTGCTCCAAGAGCCGCATCGGCATCTTTTCCGGAGAAGTCTCGATCAAGTAAGGATACGAGGATAAGATGGTTATCGGTTCCGTTACTGACCAGATTGAATCCACGCTCGATTAGGACATCGGCAAGTACTTTGGCATTGGTTTTGACCTGCTTGGCATAGACTTTCCACTCCGGACTAAGATTGTGTTTGAATCCGACGGCTTTTGCCGCAATCACATGAACCAGCGGTCCGCCTTGGAGTCCCGGGAAGATCGCTGAGTTGATCTTCTTGGCGATATCCTCATCATTACACATGATCATACCGCCTCGTGGTCCAGCCAATGTCTTGTGTGTCGTTGTAGTCACGACATCAGCGTGAGGGAATGGACTTGGATGCTCATTAGCACAAACCAGACCGGCAATGTGGGCAATATCGGCTAATAGATAAGCACCGACCGCATCAGCAATCTCTCTAAATTTCGCAAAATCAATAACACGCGCATAGGCTGAAGCCCCGCACACAATGATTTTCGGTTGAACGGTTTTGGCAATCTCCATCACTTTGTCATAGTTGATATATCCGTCCATCTCTACACCGTAAGTGAAGCTTTGGTAGTTTTTCCCGGAGAAGCTGACTTTGGAACCGTGTGTTAAGTGACCTCCGTGGCTTAAATCCATTCCTAAGATTTTATCACCCGCTTGGAGTAGAGCCGCATAAACGGCACCGTTGGCTTGGCTTCCTGAGTGTGGCTGTACATTGGCAAAGTTACATCCAAAAAGTTGACACGCTCTATCGATAGCTAGTTGCTCGACGGTATCGGCATGTTCGCATCCGCCGTAGTATCGTTTATACGGGTATCCCTCAGCATATTTATTCGTAAAAACCGAACCCATTGCTTCCATGACCGCCGGGATCGTGAAATTCTCACTGGCAATCATCTCTAAGTGGTTGGTTTGTCTCTCTAACTCATGGTTGATCGCTTCAAAGATTTCCGGATCAAATGTCTGCATTGCGTAACTCATTGTTTTCCTTTATGTTAAAAATTTCTGTTTATAACAAGTTTAACTTAAAGACACCGTGATGTGGTTAGGTTAAATTTGATATTATATTCCCGTATGCGTTCCCACGTGTAACGTGGGAACGAGTTAAAAGCAGTTTCGATTAACGAGAGATATCGCTATCTTCAACTCGTCTTTTACAGGCAGCTCCGTCGATACAGAAGTAGCCTTTGCCTTTTTTTGCCGGTTTGAGTTCGTCGGCGTGAGCATAGCCGCATTTTTTACATTTGACTTCATCACCACTATTAGAAACAGCTTCAATTTGCGGTGCTTCCGGTTTCATAGCCGGGAAGAGCAGTACATCCCTAATTGAGTGTTTGTTGGTCAGCATCATAACCAATCGGTCGATACCGATTCCCTCTCCGGCAGTCGGTGCCATACCGTAGCTGAGGGCTTTGACATAGTCAGTATCCATATGCATCGTTTCGTCGTCACCGGTTGCCTCTTTGGCGGCGACTTGACCTTTGAACCGCTCATATTGATCGATTGGATCGTTCAACTCACTGAATCCGTTGGCGATCTCTTTCCCGGCAATAAACAACTCAAATCGCTCCGCAATATCCGGATTATCATCGCTTCGCCGTGCCAATGGAGAGATATCGATCGGGAAATCGGTAATGAAGGTCGGATTAATCAGTTTGCTTTCGACAAACTCATCAAAGAGTTCGGCTTGGAGATATCCCAATGTCAAATTTTTATCGACTTTGATATGATGTTTTTTAAGATACTCCAACGCTTTCTCTTGGTCAATTGCCACATCAGCTGGTACTCCACCGATGGTGGTTAACGATTCAATATACGGAATTTTGGCAAACGGAGTGCTGAAATCAATCTCATGCTCTCCATAGGTCAAAGTTTTATCCAATCCCAAATGTGTAAAGAGATACTCAAACAGCTCTTCGGTAATCTCCATCAAATGAGTGTAACGGTGGTACGCCCAGTAGAATTCCAACATGGTAAACTCAGGGTTATGCGTATGATCCATCCCCTCATTTCTAAAGTTTCGGTTGATTTCAAAAACCGCTTCCATTCCCCCGATAATGAGTCGTTTGAGATAAAGTTCCGGTGCAATTCTGAGATATCGGTCGATCCCTAGTGCATTGTGGTGGGTAATAAACGGACGGGCATTGGCTCCCCCCGGGATCGGGTGCATCATCGGTGTTTCGACCTCTAAGAAGCTTTTCTCTTCAAAGAAACGTCGAATCAACGAGACGATTTTGGATCGCATCATAAAGTTTTCGGTTACTTCCGGATTCATAATCATATCAAGATAACGTTGTCGGTATCGCAGCTCATGATCTTGGAGTCCGTGGAACTTCTCCGGTAACGGAGAGATTGCTTTGGAGACAATTTTGATTGCTTTACAGTGCAGGGTCAGCTCACCGGTTTGGGTGACAAACGGAAATCCGGTTGCTTCAATCAAGTCACCCACTTCATAGAGCTTTTTGATCTGGTTATAATATCCCTCCGGCAAATCGTCACGGTTATAGTAAACTTGTACGATCCCTTGGCTGTCTTGGATTTTGGCAAAAGCAGCTTTTCCCATAATACGGATAAATTTAATACGTCCCGTTAGAGTATAACTTTTACTCTCATCTTTTTTCTCTTCGTCATCGATCTCTTGGAGATAGGCACACTCATCAAAGAAAACGCTGGATAGGGTTCCTTTGGTTACCTGGTTCGGATAGGGGTTGATACCCATCTCTCGCAATGCTTCTGTTTTTTTAATTCGCTCTTGAATATATTGATTGTCAAATATCAAGACTTCTCCCTTTTGTATAATAGTAATTTATTTCGGTTTTTTTTGACACGCTTCACAAATACCGGTAATCTTCATGATATGATTGGTTATTTTGAAGTGATGTTGTTTGGCAATTAGCTCTTGCCGTTTTTCGATAAACTCATCGATAAACTCTTCGATCGCCCCGCATTCGCTGCATACCAGATGATCATGGTGATTTTTGAGTCCAAACTCATATTTTTTGCCCTGAACCCCAAAAGAGATAGAGCTGACGATATTCGCCTCTTCGAGCAAAGAGAGCGTTCGATAAACCGTGGCAATGCCCAGTTTGACATTGGCATGACTCTCTTTGATCAGATTATAGATATCTTCAGGGGTAAAATGTCCGCGATTACTGTAAATAATCTCCAAGATCAGCTCTCGCTGCTTGGTCTGTTTGAGATTATTGGAGCGGAGCAGTTTTTTGAAATTCTGAAGCACTTCCTCGTAGCTGGGGGTATGTTTAAGCATCGTATGCCTTACAGCTGTGTCTGGTTCTCATCGATTTTAAAATTAAGGTTGATCGGTTTCTCTTTGGTTTGATTGGCTTCCGCAGCAGTGGTTGCTTCTCTTGCTTCGACATTGAGTAACAGGCTTCCTGCCTCACTCAATGTCGGAAAGAGAACACTGTCTTGATAATAAGGCTGAAGTTTTTGTGTCAAAAACTCAGACTTTTGAATTCCGACCACAATCAAAGCAAAAACCGCCACATATCGAAGCGAAGTCATCACATATCCCAGTAGCCGGCTAAAGAAGTTTGGCTCCTCTGCTTGGTATCGGTTAAACAGTGAGGCAATGAGGCTGAAAATCACCCAGATTATCAAAAGAGTCGCAACAAATCCGATCAGTTTGAGAGCCGGTTCATTGGTGATAGGGTAGAGATTCTCATTGATAAATTGACCGACAGGAAGATTCATGCGAGATGCCACAAAAATCCCGCCGATCAGTCCGATGAAATTGAAAAGCTCTTTTGTAAATCCGTTCACTAAACCCTTAAGACTTAGGAAGAGAATCAGTCCGATAATAATCAGATCAAATGTAATGAAATCCATATTGCCAGCCACCCCTGTATTTTTCGCAAATTATATCAAAAACTACATAGATATTAGTTTATGTTATTGATCTAACGTGAGATTTAGCCCCTATATGATAGTATTTTTAAAATTTTTTTAGGTTATGAATGATTCAACCGAGATACATTATCTTTTTTATCCTCACCGTTGTGATAACCGTACTGCTTTATCTCTATGCCGATAGAGCCATTGCTACCTATTTTTATACTTTGAATTCTCCCGATATTCAACACTTTTTCAAAGCAATCACCCATCTGGGTAAGAGTGAATGGTATCTGATCCCGTCGATTTTACTCTTCTGGTATTTCCGCAAAAAAGAGCGATATGAGTATGCGACGATGTC
>JACXUN010000275.1 GCA_014763905.1 Campylobacterales bacterium | reverse complement strand
CACATCTGCATCCTCTTGCCTATCTCTTTTAACTGCGCTAAAAGCTCTTTGTGTATAAACATCTCTCTGATGTTATTGCCGTTGACGAGTTTTGCCATGGTTTGTGCATACGCGGCTACAAGCTCATTATAGGTATCTCTTACTCGTTGGGCATTTTCTGCCGTTTTCTCAGCCGAAGATTTAACGGTTTTAAAACCTGCCGTTAGCAGTTGTGACTGAAGTTGAAGTTTCTCAAGTAACACGGTATAATCTTCATCCAACTGATGAATTTCATACGCTTTTGCTTCAACCACAAAATGGGTGATGCTTACCGCAATCCAGTCGAGCTGTGTGATCACGCGATAGATCGACTCACGATCAAGCGGGGTTATAAAACTACTGAGAAGTTCGTTCATGTTTTTTTCACGAATCTCTTGAGAGTTATGGATATCTTGAAGAATAGCGTCACAACTCTGCTGATTTACTTTTATGAAACATTTGTAAAGATCATCAGTTATTTTGGTAATTGCCATCGCATGTTGATTGAGTGCCGAGAGAAAGTCAACCTCTTTGGGTAGTATATAATTTTTTATAAATGAAAACTTCATGATAGAACTCCTAAAATCTGGATAATGAGATAAGCGTATAAAGCTCCAAGCATCATAGATACGGGGAGATTGACAAACCAGCCCAAAATGATATGCATCACTCTTGTCCAGCCGACATGGGAAGGTTTTTCCGCCACTCCGTTTCCGATCAAAGTAGCAACTACCACCTGTGTAGTCGAGGTCGGTGCTCCGATCAAAGTTGCCAAGGTATTGACAAGTGCGGATCCAAGCTGGTTTGCAACGGAGTGGATCACTCTTAGATGATAGATCTCAAAACCGAGTGTTTTGATGATGCTCCACCCTCCAAACATAGTCCCAAGCGTGATGCCAGTTGTACACATAAGGATCACCCACGTGGGTACCGTAAACTCACTTGTCTCATGTGAAGCAAGAAGGATCATCCCGATGATAGCCATCCCTTTTTGAGCATCGTTTGCACCGTGAGAAAATCCAAGCCATGCTACACTGAAATATTGGGAAATAACAAAAAAAGGTTTGGCTTTTATCGTGAGTCTTTGAAAAATAAAAAAGATAAATTTCATAATGATAAAACCGATGATAAAACCAAGAAAAGGGGAGGCAAAAAGTCCTACGACCACTTTTGAAAGACCTGTAAGTTCACCATGTAAAAGTGCTTCAAATCCCCAGTTAATTCCATGTTCCCCGACTACAAAAAGTCCAGCCCCTACAAGTCCTCCTGCCAAAGAGTTTGAAGAGGAGGAGGGCAAACCAAATTTCCAAGTGATAAGGTTATAGGTGACTGCCGCAAGAAGCGAAGCGATCACTAGAGATTGAGCGTCGCGAAGTGCAACATCGGAGATATCTACAAATGTTCCTATTGTGTCTGCCACATACAGTCCTACAACTAAAGGGCCGATAAAAGTAAAAATACTTACTATGGCAATTGCTGTGTGAGCTCTCATCGCCCTTGAAGCAATTGCCGTAGCCACCATGTCCGCCGAATCATGAAAACCATTGGTAAAGTCATAGATAAAGACACTGATGACAGTTAAAATGATAAGCAGTGTAGTTAAATCCATAAGGGGATTTTACAATATTTAAATTAAATCGGGTTATAATCTTTTTAAAAAAAGGCAGACAGATGGAAAATATACTCTATGCCCCTTGGCGGGATGAATATGTGACAAACGAGAAGACCCTAGGGTGTGTATTTTGCCATATAAGCCAAAATAGCCAAGAAGATGAAAAACTTCATGTCGTATATCGCGATGAATACTGTTTTATAGTTATGAATCGCTACCCTTATACTCCCGGT
>JACXUN010000056.1 GCA_014763905.1 Campylobacterales bacterium | reverse complement strand
TATTAGGTTAGAAAGAAAAAGACAACGATTTGCACCATCTCATAAAGATGAGTGCAAATCAATAAAAAGATTATGCTCGACCGGAAAGCATTCCGTATTGTGTCATCGGCTTAAGTGCATACACTTTGAGCAACCACCAAATCCATCGCTCTTGTGTCGGATCAAGTGGGAATGAAGGAGTTGGTTTTCCGCTCCAATCAAACTCAGCAAGCATAACACTACCCAATCCGGTAATCAATGGACATACTGTATAGCCGCCGTATTTAGGATTCGCATTGATATCTCCGCCTTCCATCATGGTAATGATATTATCCACTACTACTTTGTACTGTTTACGGGCAGAACCACCGGTTTTACCCATTGGGATACCCGCGATATCACCGAGTGCAAACACGTTTTTATATTTCACATGCTGAAGTGTCTCTTTGTCTACCGGTACCCACCCTTTTGGTGAACCAATTGGTGAGCTTCCGATCTCTTCTGCTGCAACCATCGGTGGCGTGATGTGGAGGAAATCAAATGGAACATCTACATAGTTATGTTTGGTCTCCATAGCATACTCTTCAAGATCCTCATCCCATGCCCCTTGTACTTGCATAAAGTTATCAAAAGTTGCAATCTTCTTAACCGGGTCTACTTTGATCAGGTTGTGACTATAGTGCCACTTCATATCTCTGGCTTCAAACTGAGCTTTGATCGCATCATGATACTCTGGTACACCGAACATTTTTCCACCGTTTGGATAAAATACAAGTTCCGCATTGGCACGTGCATCATCACCTGCTTCTCTGAGTCTCGCATCAGTTAGATACATAATCTTTTTCGGTGCACCACCGCATTTGATCGGTGTATCAGGATCGGTAAAGATACCGGTTACTCTCTTACCACTTTTCGCATCGGCTACAAACTTTTGCATCTCTTTCCATGTATCGCTTGCACCGTTGGCAAAATAGATAGAGGTGATTCCATTTTGACCGATTACTTTTCTAACCGCACTGTCATCTCCACGAGAGGTAATTGTTTCAGTAATACCGAGACCTTCAAGTCGTGCGTAATCCAATTTAACCCCAGCAGCCACAACCAAGTAGTCATAACCGATGATCTCACCGCTTGCTGTTTTCACACTGTTGTTTTGTGGATCAAACTCTACGGCTTTATCTTTTACCCACGTTACACCATCCGGCATAAAATCAGCGGTTTGATACTCAGTATCGGCATTTTCCCAAACACCGCCACCGACAAGTGTCTGTCCCGGTTGATACGATACCGATGTTTCATTTGGTTCAATAACCGTAATCTCAACATTATCGGCACTTCTTTTCAATCTAGCAGCCGTCGCCACACCGGCTAAACCACCACCGACAATGACCACTTTACCGCTTACTGAACTCGCTCGAACTTCAGTTGTCGCTCCAGCTGTCATAAGGGCGGCCGCACCACCCACTCCAAACAGTTTCAAAGCATCACGCCGAGAAATACCCTCATTTTTAAAGTGTGCATCAATGAGTTCCATACTCTCTTTGATCATCTTATTATCCACTTTATCTCCTTTTTGATTATGAATAGTCTATTCTACATAAAAAATACAAAATAATCAAAGAAAAGCATCAATAAAGCTACGTTTTATGATAAGAATAACTAAAATTAAATTCAAATTTTAAACATTATAATTTTTTTTATTATAAATACTTATCTATTTTCTCAACCATCAATTGCAAGCTGGTGCGATTGTTGAAATGATTTTCATTCACAGTATAAATGACGCTAATACGCTCTCCTATCTGAAATGATTCTCGGGTTTTAAAAAGTACCGCTGGATGTATCACACCATTTTGGGAAAATAAAAAACGACGATGTTCCCCTTCTTTGCCCATACTATTCACATCTTCAATCAATACATTGTGCGTAATAAATTTGGGTCGGCTGTTAGCTTGACCGTAAGGCTCAAACTGTTTGATCATCTGCGTTAACTCAAAAGAGATTTCAGAAAAAGGCAACACACCCATAATATCAGGATCAACATATCCCTCTTGATAATTTTCTGCTAAATAGTTGTGCTGTAACACTTGCCGGAAACGATCCAGATTCTCAACCGGGAGGCTCAATCCAATCGCCGCATGATGCCCGCCGAATTTAGTCAGCAGGGCTTTGGCTTGATTGGTTATCTTGAAAAGATTACAGATGTGAAAACTTCGACCGCTTCCTTTGAGTTCGCCGTTGTGGGTCCGTGTCAACACAATAGTCGGTTTTTCACAGAGTCTGCCGATTCGTGCTGCCACTATCCCGACTACCCCTTCGTGCCAATCTTCACCCTCGACCACAATCACAGGATCTTCATGATTGACCCGTTCCATTGCCTCTTGGGTGATCTGCTGTTCTACCGCTTTACGCGATTCATTAAATCCAACCAATCGCTCTAATCGTACTCTGGCATCGTAGATGTTGTCACTCAATAAAAACTCAACAGCCCACTTGGCATCATCCATACGCCCTGCACTGTTGAGAACCGGAGCAACTTGAAAACCGATATCTTCCGCAGTTAACTCGGTTTTGTCTAACCAATCTCTTACCGCCTCAATAGCCGGTAGTGGACTGCGACCCAGCAGCTGCAGACCGGTAATCACCATAGCTCGGTTGATATGCTGCAGCGGCATCATATCGGCGATAATCGCAATCGCCACCAATCCAATATATGCTTTGGTATCGACTTTAGCCCGCATCGCTCGATTTAACGACGCAATCAGATACCAAGCAATCTGAGCTCCGCACACCTCTTCAAAGGGAAAGTCACACTCCGGCTGCTTTTGGTTGACAATCGCATAGGCATCAGGCAGTTGATTCGGCAACATATGGTGATCGGTAATAATCAGCTCAATGTTATGTTCAGCACACAATTTGGCTGCCTCCACGGCTGCGATGCCATTATCCACCGTCAAAGCCAAATCAAACTCGGTAATCCGCGGAATAATATTAGCAGAGAGACCATATCCATCTCGAAAACGATTGGGAATAATCCACGCCAAGGGGTATCCTATGGTATCAAAAAAGTGTTTGACTAAGGTGGTTGAGACCACACCGTCCACATCGTAGTCGCCGATCAAAACAATCTTTTCTGAACGGCTAATGGCTTCAATAATGCGTCGTGTCGCTTTATCCATATCTTTGAAAGTTGAAGGATCAGGAAGCTGGGCTAATGATAAAAATCCCTCCTCATGAAAACGTGATCGAAGCAGTTGCTCGATATCACGCAGTGTAACGGAGGGGTAGGAATGTTGACTACTCTGCTCCATCAGTATGAGAAAGTGCCGTTTTTACAAAAGCTAAAATAGTCGGGTTGGGATTTTGAAGCCGTGAGGTAAATTCCGGATGGAACTGTACTCCTAAAAACCATGGATGATCTTTGATCTCTACTGCTTCAATGAGTCCATCAGACTCTCCGGTGACGATCATGCCGTTAGATTCAAGCCGCTCTCGATAGATCGGATTGGCTTCATATCGATGCCGATGGCGTTCATAGATCGTGGAAGAGCCATACGCTTCACGCAACTTTGACCCTTCTAGGGTATGACACTCATACTCACCTAGACGCAAGGTTCCGCCTTTAGGCGAGGTAATGGTACGTATCTGTTTCGCTCCAGCGGCATCGATAAACTCATCGATTAGATAGATGATCGGCTCTTTGGTCTCCGGATTAAACTCCATCGAAGTGGCTTCACTGATACCCAACACATGACGAGCAAACTCAACCATCGCCAACTGCATCCCCAAACAGATACCAAGGAAAGGAATCTTGTTTTCACGGGCATATTGAATCGCTTTGATTTTTCCTTCGACACCCCGCTCTCCAAAACCACCGGCTACCAATACCCCGTCACAATCGACCAGATACTGTTTTGCCGTATTGTTCTCTATCTTTTCACTATCGACCCATTTGATCTCTACTTGAGTATCCAAATTGGCTCCGGCATGAATGAGTGCTTCGGTCAAAGATTTATAAGACTCTTTGAGGTCCAGATATTTTCCGACAAAGGCGATCTTGGTCTTTTTGGTCGGTTCAATAATTTTACGTACCAGATCAGACCAGAGCTGCATATTGGGCTTCAACTCTCCCAATTCCAACTGTTTGGCAATCGGTTCCAAAATATCTTGTGCCATAAATAGAAGCGGGACTTCATAGATGGTTGGAGCATCCACCGCTTCGATAACGGAATCCTCATCTACGTCACACGAGTAGGCAATTTTACGTTTGATATCGCTAGGGATACGCTTTTCACTTCGCAAAATCAGCATATGTGGGGTGATACCCAGACGACGCAGCTCTTGAACCGAGTGTTGGGTCGGTTTGGTTTTCAGCTCTCCGGCAGTTCGAATATACGGAAGCAGGGTGACGTGAATATTCATCAATTCACTTTTGCCCAACTCATGTTTCATCTGATGAATGGTTTCGAGGAACGGCATCCCTTCCATATCTCCGGTCGTTCCGCCTAGCTCAACGATTAGGATATCTTTTCCTTCGCCGGCTAAGACGATACGCTCTTTGATCTCGTTGGTGATATGTGGAACAATCTGAATGGTTTTCCCCAGATATTTTCCCTGCCGCTCATTTTCAATGACGGTTTTATAGACCTGCCCAGTTGTGAAGTTATTATTTTGCGTTAATGAACTATCTAAGAATCGCTCATAATGTCCTAGATCCAAATCGGTTTCGGCACCGTCTTTGGTCACAAAAACTTCTCCGTGTTCTAATGGAGACATGGTTCCTGGATCGACGTTAATATAAGGGTCAAGCTTTAATACACCGACACGAAAACCGGCGTGTTTTAAGAGTGTTCCTATACTCGCTGCCGTAATACCTTTTCCCAGTGAGCTTAATACCCCACCGGTGACAAATATATATTTAGTCTGTTGTTTACTACTCATCTATGCCAAATCCTTAGTTTAAACGATAATTGGCATTATAACGGTTATAAATTGATTATCCTTTAAAACAAAAGGCAAGGTTGGTTCATTCAGTAAAATTTCAAATTCACCATGATCTAACTGAGCAATAAAATCCAATAGATATCGGCTGTTAACATTGAGATCAAATCGTTCTACTAATCCCGTAGTAAGTGGAATTTCTGTTTTGGCTTCAACATTGTCTGCAGCCAATGAATTAAAGACAATAGCATCTCCAAAAAACGATATCTTGATCTCTTGGGAAATGGTGGTAATCATTTTGATGGCATCTATCATCTCTTTTTTCGGAAGGGTGAATCTGATTTTGCTCTCTTTTGGAATAATCCGCTCATAATCAGGAAAATTCCCGTTAATCAACCGGCTATAGAAGTAGTAGTTGTTATTTTGAATAATTAAATTGGTCTTATCGTAATAGATATCAATTTGATCCATAAAAAGTTTTTGTATCTCTAAAATTGCTTTTTTAGGAATGATAATAGAGAGTTGCTGTTCACTTGGATTATTGATTGTTACCACAGAAAGTCGTCTGGTATCCGTTCCTACCAGTTCAGTAGTTTCAGCTTTTATATTAAGCAGTGCTCCATTGAGTTCAAATTTTGGATTGTTGGTATCAATGGAGGAGGAGATATTCTTTAATCCGCTAATTAACCGTATAGAGTCTAAAGTGATTTGGGATTTATTTTCGATAATAGGAAAATTCGGGAAGTTTTGATAATTAAAGATCGGAAGTTTAAATTTAGACTTGTTTTGTTTAATATAGAGATGATGATTGAGTTCTTCTAGGATTATTTCTTCATCTTTGAGTATACGAATAATATCGAGCAGCTTTTTTCCGTTGGCAGTTACTGCTCCTTCATGCTCGACTAACATATTATTGGTGGTAATGGATAGACCTATTTCTGAATCGGTTGCTTTGATAGTACATTGATTATTCTGGGCTTCAATATAAACGTGAGAGGTAATTTGACTGGCATCTTTTTTTTCAAGAAAGGGTTGAAGATTAATTAGTATTGATTCTATTAACTGTTTGGTTACACGTATTTTCATCATATCTCCCTGTTTTCTCTACTCTATTTATTAAATAAGTAGCAGTAGAAGTAGTTTATATTGAAAATGTGAAAAAGTTCTCTAAACCCCAAAATTTTGAGCTTTTGAATTTTTTTGAATCGAAAAGTTTTTCACATTTTTTCACTTTTGTAGATTATATCTTTATTTTAATCAAATTGTGATGTGTTGGCATTGATTTTATTGGATAACTCTTCAAGTTGAACTTTAAAGTTTTCATCGTTCTCAATCATTTCGGTGATTTTCTTCATGGCATGACTGACGGCAGTGTGATCTTTCATACCGAAGTAGATAGCAATTTGTGGCATGGAATTGGGTGTAAGGTTTCTGGCTAGATAAATAGCGACTCTTCGGGCATTGGCTACCTCTTTGGTTCGTTTTTTGGATCGAATATCTGCGAGTTTGATATTAAGTTCTTTGGATACCGATTTAACGATATCATCGATGGAGACATTAGCCTGTTTTTCAGCAAGTTGGTCTTTAATGACATTTTGAGCAAATTCCAAGGTAATCTCTTGATTCATTAATCCACTGTAGGCATTGAGTTTGATGATTGCCCCTTCGATTTCACGGATATTATTACCCATATTGGAGGCGATAAAATTAATAATGTCTCTATTAAGTGAGATACCGTCGATTTCACATTTTTTTTGAATAATGGCGATTTTGGTTTCGAGACCCGGAGGCTGAATATCTGCCATGAGACCCCACTCAAATCGGCTTTTGAGACGATCTACTAAACCGGCAATTTTGTTAGGTTGTCTGTCGGAGGTGATGACAATTTGTTTTTTGGCTTGATGCAACTCATTAAAGGTGTGAAAAAACTCCTCTTGTGTCTGTTCTTTTCGTGATAAAAATTGAATATCATCAATAAGTAGCACATCACACTCTCGAAAATGTTCACGAAATCGATCCATCGTTTGCGAACGTAAGTGGGAGGTAAATTTATTCATAAACTGTTCAAATGTTGTATAGATAACCTTTTTGCCCAGTGCGTTTTGGTAGTTACCGATGGCTTGAATAAGATGGGTTTTGCCCAATCCGACACCCCCGTAAAGAAAGAGCGGATTATATAATGCACCGGGTTTCTCTGCGACACTTTTAGCGGTAGTATAAGCAAACTGGTTAGAATCCCCGACAATAAAGCTTTCAAAGGTAAAGGAAGGGTTGAGAATGGTGCTTTTGGTATAACTTTTTGTCTCGCCCTCACTGGTTTTGCTGGTTTTGTTATAGAGATCGTTTGTATTGGATGCGATCGAAATAACGACTTTGGGTTTAATGCCGCTTTCCAATTCAAAAAGGTGAGCAATTTTTTGGTCATATTTGGTCTTGATCCATTTGGCAATCAGCATATTGGGAGCATTGAACTGAGCGATATTGCTCCGTGAATGTTTTTCATCATAGACGAGCGGCTTGATATAGCGTTCCCACTCTTTATTACTTATCTCCTGCTGAAGTTTTTTTAATACTTTGCTTCCAATTCCCATAGACATCCAATTCTTAATGTGAATAATTCTTTTAATGTTATCAAAAATTGGCTAAAATATGGGTATATAAGCCGTGTGAATCAAATTTTTCACACTGTGAACAAAGGTGTGAATGAAACTGTTAGGTATTGACCCAGGAAGCCGAAATTTAGGCTATTGTATCGTTGAATTAGAGGGTGTGAAATACAGCGTATTAGAGGCTGGTTTGCTTAGGTTTAAGCAAGATTGTTTAAGAGAGCAATTATTAGAATTAAATAAGGGATTAGATCTAATTTTTAATCAATTTGAGATTGACGAGGTGGTTATTGAAGATATATTTTATGCCTATAATCCAAAGAGTGTTTTAAAACTAGCCCAATTTAGGGGGGCTATTGCACTTAAAGTTTTAAATACTGTGGGACACTATGAAGAGTATACACCGTTGCAAGTGAAAAAAGCGTTAACAGGAAACGGAAAAGCAACCAAAGAGCAAGTAGCTTTTATGGTTAAGAAATTATTAAATATTAAAAAAGAGATCAAACCTTACGATATTACCGATGCGATGGCAGTTACACTGACTCATGCTCAAGTCCTTATCAAAAAGAGTGTAGGGAAATAGGTTTAAAATTAATTTTAAATATTATGTGTTATTGATTAACAATTTTCCAAATTTAACTTGCTAAAAAGTTGGTGTTTTTGATTTAAAACTATTGTTTATTGTGTTTTTTATTGGTTTAATAACCTGAGTTCGACGGGATATCATAGTCACAGCTTTACGAGGTTTTTTGTAGGCAAAGTCAAATTTTTGCGGGACTAACGAGTTAATTCAAAA
>JACXUN010000274.1 GCA_014763905.1 Campylobacterales bacterium | reverse complement strand
GCATAATCAACTAGGGAAAGTTCTTCCCGAAGTAACGCCTGTGGAGATAACGGCTCTAAATCAAGAAGCTAGACTCATTGATTTAACCAGTATCGTTGAAGCAGGAAATAAACATCATTATTTAAGTAAGTGTGCTTAAATATGAGTAAGTTTTATAGAACGGTTGACCACTACATCTTTGAAATTGGTGGTAAAGACAAATCATTTAAACAGATTAAAGATATAGAAAATAGCTTTGTGGTGATCGATACCGATTACAGCATGAAGGAGAATAAGATTCCTCTTTGGTTGTTTGGGTTGATAGGATAAATAATGAAACTAACACTATTATGGACCGATATCATGGTCTGGATTTTGGTACTGTCACTGTTTGGCTGGTCATGGGTGGTTGCCCGTTCACCACAAGTACGTCAGCAGCTGCATACGGTTTTTAGATCTTCCATTGCGATGGCGGCGGCGATTGTGCTACTCTTTTATGCTCTCTTTGCTCTGCTGGATTCGGTTCATTTCCGTATCGCCAATCAAGGCGGGATGGTGAGTCTGCTGGATATGGCATTTGAACATCGTATCAAAACCTCAGAGCGAACTTATTCGGCACCGTTTGCGACAATGGAGTATACCAAATCGATTATGGTAGATGAAGAGGATGGCACAACCAAACAGGTCTATCTCCCGCTTAAATATGTCACTCAGAGTAATATCTGGCTAGAGAGTCTCATGGCGATGGCGTTGGGTGTGGCAATTAGTTTTGCACTGATCGGACTTCATATCCTCTGGCGTAAGCGGCAGGGTTGGAGAGAGGAGCTACCGTGGGATATCGCTTATCTGACGCTTTCACTGATGATCATCGTCTTTGGCTGGCTCTACTGGATGAGTTTTGATTATCATGTGTTGGGAACCGATAAAGTCGGAGGGGATGTTCTCTATCAGAGTCTCAAAAGCATAAGAACAGGTGTTCTTATCGGGATTTTGACCACCTTGGTGACCCTGCCGTTGGCAATCTTTTTGGGGGTGAGTGCCGGATTCTTCCGTGGCTGGGTAGATGATATTATCCAATATATCTACACCACCCTCAATTCGATCCCGGGAGTCTTGCTGATCGCCGCTGCCGTATTGCTGATGCAGGTAGTGATGGATAACAACCCGCAATGGTTCGAGACCACCCAAGAGCGTTCCGATCTGCGGCTGCTCTTTTTGGTGATTATCTTAGGGATTACCTCTTGGACGGGACTCTGCCGACTGCTCCGTGCCGAGACGCTCAAAATCTCCCAAATCGAATTCGTCACCGCCGCCAAAGCATTTGGAGTCAGCAAATTTACGATTATCAGACGGCATATTATCCCAAATTTGATGCACATTATTTTGATCTCTGTGGTACTGGATTTTAGCGGACTGGTACTTGCTGAAGCGGTACTCTCCTATGTCGGAGTCGGCGTCGATCCAACCATGTACAGCTGGGGCAATATGATCAACCAAGCCCGACTTGAAATGGCACGCGACCCGATGGTCTGGTGGTCACTCTATTCGGCATTTGTGTTTATGTTTATCTTGGTATTGGCAGCGAATTTGTTTTCGGATAGGGTTCAGGTGGTGTTGGATCCGCGGAATAATAGTTAGGGTTTCCCTTCCCCAGAGAAGAAATGAGGTAAAATCTTCCCTGTGATGAGGAAGAGTATATAAGTGAGTTGATGAGGTTTTGAATTAAATAGGAGAGGTTGTGGTAGGAATTAATGAGGAGCTTTTAAAAAATTGGCAGCAGTTAAACGCAACAGAGCAGTACTTTATGCTTTTGGAGTTTTGGCTTTTTCACTCTCGTCCTGATGAGATCATTGAGGGGTTTCATAAGTCACCTCTTACAGCATTA
>JACXUN010000055.1 GCA_014763905.1 Campylobacterales bacterium | reverse complement strand
CGGGCTTTACGAGGTTTTTTGTATGCTTTGCAAAATTTTTTTGAATTAACTCGTTAGTCCTGCAAAAATTTGACTTTGCCTACAAAAAACCTCGTAAAGTTGTGACTATGATATCCCGTCGAACTCAGGTTTATAGTCAATTAATAGGAGAAATAATGCTATTTAGAAATTTATGGTTCTGTCTGGTATTGATAAGCGGTGTCATATTTGCAGATGATAATCTGAGTATCAAACCGAGTGATCCCAATGTAACGGTAGAGACCGAAGAGGCATTGACGTTGGATCAGATTCAAAGTACGATTTTGGAAGAGATGAATGCAACCCAAGCTATTGTGATGACACCGCTTGATCTGGAAAAAGAGAGAGAGGATAAGTATTCTCTCTTGGAACAGCATATCAAAGCATCATCACTGATTTTGATTGGGCAAGTTGAGAATAATGAGAGTGAGCCAAATAGCACAGTCCCTTTTGTTACATTTAAACTGTTACGACATATCAAAGGGGAAGATATGAATAGCACTTTGCAAATTAACAGTGAGTCGTTTGGTGAGAGCTTCTCTGATAACCGTTATTTGCTCTTCTTAAAAACAGATGATCAGAATCAAAGTCTATATGAGTTAACCGACAGCAATAACAGTGCGTTGATAATCGAAGAAGGTAAAGTCTATTGGCGTTATCGCTCTTCGGATAAAAAACCTGAGAAGTCTATCGATGATGCGATTGAACAGATCGAGGAGATTATCACGCCTCCTGAGGAGGCAATCCCCGAGTGTTAACGGTTGATTTTATTCAACTGTTACCGATTTGGCAAGGTTACGCGGCATATCGACATCATTGCCGAGTCGGATTGAGACCTCCAGTGCCAGCAATTGGGTCACTACCATCATTTCAAAAAACTCTAACATCGGATGCTCGTCATAGTGAGTCTGGATAAAATCATCCGCCAACTCAAACGGTTCGGGTGAAATCGCCAAGATAGTCGCATCTCTCGCACTTAACTCTTCCACATTGGATTTGATCTTATCGTAGTGCAGGGTTTTTGGCATGAGTGCAATGGTAAAGAGTTCGCTGTCTGCAAGGGCAATTGGTCCATGTTTCATCTCTCCTGCCGGATACCCTTCTGCGTGGCGGTAGCTGATCTCTTTGAGTTTGAGTGCTCCTTCTAGTGCCAACGGATAGAAGAGGTCCCGACCGATAAAGAAGAATCCGTGTCCATGCAGATACCGTTTAGAGAGTCGGTGTATTTTTTCATGGAGTTTATCGTTCACCAATAGAGCTTTAGGTGTTTGACGCATCGCTTGAAGCTCTTGTTGGAGGGTATCGGCATCTATGGCTTCTCGCAGTTGAGCCACATAGAGAGCTAACATCCAGAGTACCATGCTCTGGGTGGCAAACGCTTTGGTACTGGCAACGCCTTTTTCGATACCAGCACGGGTCAGGATGGCTTGGTCACTCTCCCTCACGATGGAGGAGTTGTCCACATTACAGATACTCAAACTTTTGAGACCGGCACGTTTTGCCATTTTGAGGGCTTCGAGAGTATCGGCGGTTTCACCGCTTTGAGAAATCGTAATGAAGAGGGTATCGTCATGAAGCAGCGGCTCTTTATATCGGAACTCTGAAGCGATTTCCACATGGCACGGGATTTTGGCGATTCGCTCCAAAAGATAAGAACCGGTTAACGCCGCATGATACGAGGTTCCGCAGGCACAGATTTTGATCGCACGAATATTGTCAAAGAGATTGTTTTCCAGCTCTTCAAAATAGACTCGATTGTCTAGTACTCGTCCCATCATGGTATCGTTCATGACGTGAGCCTGTTCATAAATCTCTTTTTCCATAAAGAATCGGTAGCCGTCTTTTTGTGCCATGGCTTTATCGGTTGCCAACGCTTTGGTCGTAAACTTTTTGGCTCCATCGGCATTAAAGAGAAAGACGGTTCCATTTTGAGTGTATCCATACTCTCCATCTTCGAGATAGTATACCTCGGTGGCTTTCCCGATAATCGGGGTATCGGAAGAGGCGAAATAGACCTCTTCTTCACCAAATCCGATCAGCATCGGTGAACCGTTTTTGGCAAAGAAAATGGCCTCCGGAGCTGCCTCGGTAATCAGTAGGGTAGCATATGCTCCCTCCAGACGCGAAACGGTTTGGGTAAAGGCAGTAAAAGCATTTGGTGTTTTTTTATAATAGTTTTCAAACAGATGCACAATCGTTTCGGTATCGGTTTGGCTTAAAAAAGTGACATTTTGACTCTGTAGCTCTTTTTTGAGTTCTTGATAGTTTTCGATGATACCGTTATGTACTACAAAACTAAACTCTCCTAAGTGGGGATGGGCGTTGAGTTCTGTCGGTTTCCCGTGGGTTGCCCATCGGGTGTGTCCGATGGAGACACCAAATCCGTTACTGTTATAGCTTTTGGTTTTATTTCGTAAATTTTCGAGTTTTCCGACTGCTTTAAAGTGTTCAAGATGATGGTTTTCAATAACTGCAATTCCGGCAGAGTCGTACCCTCGATACTCTAACTCTTGTAGTCCATCTAATAAAATCTCTTTTTTCTCTTTGGTACCGATATACCCGACAATTCCACACATAGGCTTATTTCTCCGTTAAGGCTTTAATTATTCGATTGGTATTATGGCAAAAGTTTCCATTCTTCTGGATTAAAAAGAGGTCATTGACTCTGTTCATTTTTGTGTGAATCTTAGCTGAAGCGATATCAATACCTAAACTATCAAAGACACAAATGATATAAGAGAGGAGACCTCGTTGATCGGCACAGTTGAGTTTCATTATGGCATGTTCTTCGGAGTGATCGCAGTCGATGTTGATCTCACTTTTTTTGATATCCGGGTGTTTCAGGTTCAATGAATGTCGTTCCGTGAGTGCCTCAACGATAATATCCTCCAGTAGCATCAGTTCACTCGAATCAACCACTTCGTCAAAGACAATTTTGAAATATTTAATTCCCGAAAAGAGTTTGAAAATGTCCATCTGTACGATATTGAGTCGGGAGAGTTTGTTTAGGAGGAAACTGACATCCAGATTATCTTGACGGAGAATTTCAATAGTTAAAAAGTTCTCATTGGTAATCAGGAAGCGGTAATTATCAAGTTTTTCCGCCTCTTCTGCGATAGCCAGAATCTTATCAATCGAGTATTTGATAAAAATCAGATCGGCTGGGATAGAGAGAATCTTTTTTTGCAAGCTTTTGGAGAGACGTTTAAATGCTTCGGACTTTTTGAGGATTTGCTCTTTTTTGATACGTTTACCGGTCTCAAAGAGCTTTTCACCGTGTGAAATGGCGGTACAGGCTTGATGATAGAGGGTTAACAGCAGCCGTTTATTGAAATCATTGTAGATCCCTTCACCGACCGCACGCATATCGGCATAAGTTAGCAGATAGATCAGGTCAAGCTCCAGTTTGCTAGGAAAGGTGGCGGCAAACTTCAAAATCGTTTGTTCACTGTGGAGATCTTCCCGTTGGGCGACATTGCTCATGTCGCTATGGAATTGGATGATATTTTTTCCGATGCGGATATGCTCATCACTAAATTTTAATTTGGAGGCAAAATCTTTAAAAAGGCGTACTCCGACATCATGGTGATCCTCTTTACGCCCTTTGCCGGCATCGTGTAGTAAAACGAGTAGTTTGAGCAGAGCCTGCTCTTCTGGCTTCAATGTTTGGTAGATAGCGGTTAGGGTGACATCTTGGATATTTTCCAAATGCCAGATGGCTTTGAGGGAGTGAATATCGACAGCGTATTGGTGATAGCCGTCAAATTGAGGAAGATTGATGACCGGTTTGAGCGGTGGAATGATGTATTTTAAGAGTCGGGCATCCATGAGGGTCTGCAAAATATCATGCAGGTGCGGTTTGAAAAAGATTTCACGAACCAGTGGGTAGTGGGCTTCTCGTAAACTAACTGGAACCGGGATTTTACTCAGAGCTTTTAAGAAGGTCGGATGGACGACAAAAGGGTGATCGGCAGCTTGGATGAGCTGTTTGAGAAGGGAACGGAAACTCTCTTTGGTTGATTGTGGCTTAAGTGCCGTGCCATAATCCTGATTGGGAGCAAGGGCATTGAGCCAGATGGTGGTATAGAGTTTGACTACTTTGAGACTCGCTGTTACTTCTCGTGCGAAACGCATATGCCCGGCATGGGTATCGTTATAGCCAAGATAGCGTGCGATTTGCGGGATAATCTCTAGGCGTAGGGTATCCTCTTTTTTCCCTCGGCAGAGGTGTAGTGCGGAACGAACTTTGAAGAGAAAATCCAAAGCGAGATGAAACTCTTTGTACTCTTTGTCTTCGACGATATTGCTCGGAAGCTGCTGAATGCGGTTGACATTATAGAGAACATTGCCGATCCAAAAGACTAAGTTGGCATTACGGAATCCGCCGACACCGTCTTTGAGATTGGGTTCCATGGTGAGCGGATATTTTTCATGTAGGCTTTGGATCTCTTTGATTTTGGTGGCGATATAGTTGGGTCGATCATGGTGGCGAATCTTGTTGAGTTCATTTTCTACCTCTGTCCAGACAAATTTGGATCCTTCAATAAAGCGTGATTCGATGAGAGAGGTTTTGATCGTGATATCGGTGTTGGAAACAGGGTAAAGCTCTTCCACCTCATGTACGCGGTGTCCAAGTTTGAGTCCGGTATCCCATAGGATATAGAGAATCTTTTCGATAAATCCTTTGCAGTTGTATCCCGGAATATCTTTATAGACCAGCATCAGGTCGATATCGGAGTAGACACAGAGCTGTTCCCGTCCATAACTCCCCAAAGCAACCATGGCTACGGGTATATTGTTTTTCAGCGGCATATAGTCCCCAAACATAGAACGCATCGCTACCCTATAAATGAGCTGTAAAAAGGTATCGATTTTTTTGGTATGACTAAAGAGAAAGTTTCGACCCGATACATTGGTAAAGTTTTCTTCTAAGGTGCCCAAGTACTCTTTGATCTCTTTTTTGAGGGCTTTGGCGATTTTAAAATCGGGGGCATTTTCATGCAGCAGGCTTTCGATTTCCAGTTTGATGTCTTGCACAGGAAACTCCAACGATTTGATTCGGCGTACAGTAACCACTTACTTTTACTTGCTATAATAGCAAAAATTATTTATGGGTAGTTGTTATGGAATTAGTTGAGAAAGTCAAAAACAGAGAAAGGTTGACGCAAGTAGAGGGAGAAGCCCTGTATGATCTTGACCTTTTTACACTTGGGGAGTTGGCCGATGCGATTCGTCAAGAGAAGTTCGCCAAGAAGAGTTACTTCAATATCAATCGTCATATCAATCCAACCAATGTGTGTGCCGATGTGTGTAAATTTTGTGCCTATAGTGCCAGTCGGAAAAATCCGAATCAGTATACTATGAGTCATGAAGAGATTTTAGAAATCGCTCAAAACTCCTATAACCAAGGAGCCAAAGAGGTGCATATCGTTTCCGCACACAATCCCAATGTCGGTGTCGAATGGTATATGGATGTATTCCGAAAGATCAAAGAGCAGATTCCTGAACTTCATGTCAAAGCAATGACCGCTGCCGAAGTGGATTTCTTGTATCGTGAGTATGGACTCAGTTATGATGAGGTATTGGATATGATGATCGCTAATGGGGTCGATTCGATGCCGGGCGGAGGAGCCGAAATCTTTGATGAAAAGGTGCGTGAGTATCTCTGTAAAGGAAAGGTAACTTCACAACAATGGCTGGATATCCACGAAAAGTGGCACAATCGAGGACGGCAGAGTAATGCGACGATGCTCTTTGGTCATGTAGAGACCCGGGCTCATCGGATCGATCATATGATACGACTGCGTGATCTGCAAGATCGAACGGGCGGGTTTAATGCCTTTGTCCCGCTGGTCTATCAACGAGACAACAACTTCCTCAAAGTCACCGACTTCCCAACCGGACAAGAGATACTCAAAACCTATGCGATCAGCCGTATCATGCTGGACAATATCCCTCATCTCAAAGCCTACTGGGTTACGGCATCGATCAATCTGGCGTTGATCGCCCAAGAGTTTGGAGCCGACGATCTGGACGGAACGATTGAAAAAGAATCGATTCAAGCCGCCGCTGGAGCGAAGAGTGCGAGTGGGATGAAGCTGGAAGAGTTTATTGCCCTGATTCGTAATTCTGGGTTTATTCCGGTAGAGAGGGATAGTTTATACAAGGAGTTGAAAATCTATAAATAATGAGCCACGATTAAAGAGATCACGGCTTATGATTACAGCTGATTGTTAAAGGCATTGAGGTGGTTATAGCTGCCGTTGAGAAGGTTTTGATAAATCACTTCCAGATCTTCCGGCACACCGGCATCGATAATCTCTTCCAGATCGGCGATGTCTGTCTCTTCGATGAGGACACCTGCTTTGAGAGCTTCGGTAGCCGATAGTTCTCCTTGTGCGATAAGCTGAACATAGAGTGCTTGCAGATCGGTATTTTCAAACACTCCTTGGCTGTCTAGTGTTGATGGAGCGGTGAGTTCATAGCGATCAAGCAGTACTTCTAGTGCATCCATATGTTTTTGTTCTGATCGTGCAATATTGGCAAAGATATTTGTTACTTTCATGTTACCTGAAGAGCTGAATGGCTAATGCTCTTTTAACAACCAATTCGTTACAATCGCCCCAAATTAAGAAAAGGGAAAACCCTATCCAAAATATGAATAATAAAAATATTAAACGTAATGCCAAAATCCGACCGCTTGTCACCGTGATCACCGAAGAGGAACTCAGTGCTAAACATACACCCAATGATACCTTTGCCACCGGAGGTACTGTTACGAAATTGAAAGCAGCGGATTATGTTATGAAACGCGGTCGACAGATGTTTCTCTGTAGCGGGTTTGATTTGGATACAGCTACCAAGTTTTTGATGGACGGTGAGCAGATCAGCGGTACGCTTTTCCGATGTGACCATGCATAAAATTTATTATCCCTATACCGAGTTTCGATCGGATTTAAAAGAGTTGGTTCAAAAAATAGATCAAAAGTTTGATGCGATTATTCCTATCGCACGCGGAGGGTTGAGTATCGCTCAGATGTTGGGTGAGTACTATAATATCCGTGAGGTCTATGCGATTAATACGATCGGCTATGATGATACGGTGAAACGGGATGAGGTTGAAGTCTTTAATGTCCCTAATCTACAGGGAGCTAAAACGGTTCTGATCGTTGATGATATTGTTGACAGTGGCGATACGCTGGTCGAGGTATTGAAAGTGTTGCAGAATACGTACCCTGAAATACGCTTCTATTCGGCGGTAATTTTTTATAAACCCACCGCTTGTATAGAACCGACATGGTGGGTCAAGCAGCCTAAAGGGTGGATTGAGTTTTTTTGGTCGGAAGACCTGTAGGGTGTATTGTTAACGCATTGAATTCGTAGGGTGGGCTTTAGCCCACAATTATCAGATTTTGCGTCGGCTAAAGCCAACCCTACGATAATTCATCTAGGTACTCCAAAAAATCTTCCGGTTCAAAATAGCCTCTTAGATTGTCAAACAGTTCACCGTCTGGTTGATAGAAAAACATAATCGGTACATGTCTAAACTCCGGTAAACGGCTGCGATCTTCAGAGTTCTCTCGTAAGACTTTTACAATCACAAACTCATTCAGTTTTTCCAGTACTTTAGGGTTGTTTAGGGTATTTTCTTTCATCTTTGTACACCATCGGCAACCGTGACTCTCTACCATAACGATAAGCGGTTTGTTCTGTTCTTTGGAGAGAGCAAAGGCGGTGTCAAGGTCTTTGACCCAATGGACTTGATCTGTGGATTCTGTTGTTTTTTCTATGTAGTGTTGGGAGTTAGACGGTTGATCAGTTTGTACTGAGGTTGTTCCTTTCTCTTCACAACCGGTCATAAATCCTATCAAAATAATGATATATATGAACCACTTCATAAAACTTCCTTTTTAATGAATTTTATAGAGAGTCGGTTCCTCTTCCTCTTAAATTTATTTTAATTCAGAGTGCAATGATCTTAAATGGTTAAAATCTTAACAGTTTGTTAGCGGAAAAATCGTAATGGGTATAATGCCCCCTTTTTCCTAGACCAACAAAAAAGTTTTTTTAATTCCACCACATTACGATACCTTTGGTAACTTTTTCTCTCCTTTAGCGTTGAAATTATTAAGGTATGGATAGGCTTTGACGATATTTACCATTGGGTATTTTTCTTTTGTAGTTGCCTCACCTAAAAACTTTGCACCATCTAAAAAGTGATGGTTTTCAAAGCCTTTTTTGAGGGTTCCGTAAACGAAGAGGGTCATTTTTCTAAAACTTCTTTTACAATAGTTTCAAATCGTTCAATTTCACTCAAAA
>JACXUN010000001.1 GCA_014763905.1 Campylobacterales bacterium | reverse complement strand
ACTCGATATGATTGACAATCACATCATCTACCCCGAGATTAAAAAAAGCGATCTGATTCTTTGGCGTATCGGTTACGACAATGATTTTTGTCTCACGCTTCTTTTTCTTTACTTCATTACTATACTTCTCTAATGAGTACCGCTGATTCTCATCCACGATAATTATAAGTTCATAGTGTCTAAAATCCGTAAAGTTGGTTGCATCATATAAATCTTTGGCACTGTCTACAATACATATAAAGTACTTGCCTAATTCAACTTCTAAAAGCTTTACAAACTCTTCACTAAACCCAATGGTCAAAATTCTCATCGTCATCCTACATTTACTTATGGCTGAGGTTTATATCTAAAAACTACTTATTGAAAAATAAGATAAACCATCTATATGATCTTCCAAAAAAATTTAAGCCATAAGCATCAAATATTTGTTTAATTATACCTTATTTTTTGCACATATGAAAATAAATTTTCAATATCAACTCTATTTCTTGATCTTTTTCGCCTTAATATAGACCCTTTTAGGGGCGGGATAGCCCTCTACTGTTTTATTCGGATCATTTTTGTCCAAAAAGTCATCTAATGACTCCGAATTGATCCATTCTGTTTTTCTCTGTTCATTTAACTCGGTCTTGACTATTTCCAATACCTCAACTTCTTGAAATCCGGCTCGATGGCACCAATTTTTCAATGCATTGACCGTTGGGATAAAGTAGATATTGGGAATTTTAGAATAGCGTTGATTCGGGGTTAGGCATATCTCCTCTTCACCCTCTATCATAAACGTATCCAAAATTAACTCTCCGTCAACATTCAATCCCTTGTAGAGTGATTTGAGTGAACCGACCGGATCAGGACGGTGATACAACACTCCCAAACAAAAGAGCAGATCAAACTGATGCTCATAATACCCTACATGCTCAACACCCAACAACTCATATCGAATATCACTCTGGATAAAATGGTTCAAAAAGCTAAATTGACACCATGTCAAGGCGGAAGGGTCAAAGCCAACCAATCGCTTGGGCTGCTCTGCCATCATGCGGAATAGATAGTAGCCGTTATTGCAGCCGATATCTCCGACAATTTTATCCTTGAGATTAAAATGAGGTTTCAAAAGATTGTATTTGATATCGCTTCGCCACTCGGTATCGATAAAGGTTTCTCCAATCTGAAAAGGACCTTTTCGCCAAGGCAGCATCGCTTTAGCCGTCTCATAAATAGTCTGCTGATCGGCTTTGGTGAAGTCAGGAGAGTCGATAGTCACTACATCCTCTAACCGAATCTCCATAGAAGTAACGCAGGGAAGCTTAGCGATCGCTTCCCAATGTGGTTTGATGTTTTTCCACTCAACACACTTCTGTCGTTCAGTGCGTAATGCTTCTAAATCCATTACTATTTTTTGATATAGGCTTTGAGAATTTTCTGTTCACTAACCGGTCTGTCTGCCATTCCGGTTTGTGTATTTTCGATTTTGGTCACGGTATCTTGCCCGCTGACCACCTCACCGAAAATGGTATAACCGCCATTCAACCAAGGTGTTACCTGTGTGGTAATAAAGAACTGACTTCCATTGGTATTGGGACCATGGTTTGCCATAGCCAGAAGAAACGGTCGATCAAAAATGACGTTAGGAGCATACTCATTGACAAACTCTTTGTTCCAAATTGATTCACCGCCGGTTCCGGTTCCGGTTGGATCACCCCCTTGAATCATAAAGTTTTTAATCACTCTATGGAAAATCAAACCGTTGTAGTAACCGTTTTGTACATGAGTCGTAAAGTTTTCTACTGCAAGCGGTGCCACTTTTGGAAACATCTTCACTTCAATAGTTCCTTGATTGGTCTCCAACACGACAATAGTCTGCTCTGCTTTTTGGGTAGCGTTAGCTTCAGCTGTTACATTGCTCTCAGTCGTACCGACGGTTTGATTTTGCTCTTGAGCATATCCAAGTGAAAAGATCACCACTATCAAAAAAACAATACTTTTTTTCATCTAATTTCCTTATGTTTTTATTTATCGTGCGAAAGTGATCTCTCGCTTTTCACGAATGACATTGACTTTAATTTCGCCGGGGTATTGTACCTTATTCTCGATCTCTTTGGCAATTTTTTTCGCCAGTATTGCGATCTCATTATCATTGACCACCCGAGCATTGACGATTACTCGTATCTCTCGTCCAGCATTAATGGCATAGGCATCGACGACTCCTTTCTCTTTGAGAGCAATCGTTTCTAAGTCTTTGACCCGTTTGGTGAAACTCTCTAGGACTTCTCGTCTCGCACCCGGTCTCGATGCACTCAATGTATCGGCAGCACATACGGCGGCACTCTCGACACCGTTCGGCTCTTCATGTCCGTGATGGGCATAGATCGCATTGATTACGGTTGGGTGTTCATTGTGCCGGTGGCACACCTCTACACCGAGATCGACGTGGCTGCCACCATGCTCCTGTGTCAACGCTTTACCGATATCATGCAGTAGCCCGGCACGCATGGCAAGTTTCTCGTCACCATCCATTTCAGCCGCCATAATCGCTGCCAATTTAGCGACTTCGAGGGTATGTGCCAAAGCATTCTGTCCATAACTGGCTCGATACTTCAATCGCCCCAGCAGTCGCATCAACTCTTCATGCATCGGCAGTAATCCCAACTCTACGACAATATTTTCACCCTCTTCAAGGGTTCGCTGTTCAAATTCTGATTTGACCTTCTCATGAACCTCTTCAATCCGTCCCGGATGGATACGACCATCCTCGACCAACAGCTCAATGGTTCGTGTTGCAATGGCTCTTCGATAGAGGTTGAAGTTACTGATAATAATCACACCCGGTGTCTCGTCGATTATAATATCGACACCCAGCAACTGCTCCAAGCTCTTGATATTGCGTCCCTCTTTACCGATAATCCGCCCTTTGTGTTCGTCACTAGGCAAGTTGATAATGTTAATCAACCGCTCACCGGCAAACTCGCCGGAGTAACGGGTAACTGCCTGAGAGATAATATAGTCGGCTTTTCGCTTCGCTTCATGTTTGGCTTCTGTTTCATACTTTCGTACCAATTGAGCCAACTCAAGCTGAGACTGCTCTTCGACCATTTGAATCAGGTGCGATTTTGCCTCTTCTCTGCTCATGGATGCACTCTTTTGCAGTACCTCCACCGCCTCTTTGATCTCTTGCTCTTTTTTAGCTTGGAGTTTATCGAGATATTGATCTCGTCTCTCAATCTCTCGTTTTCTTCTCTCTAACTCTTTGTCTTTTTCATTGACCGCTTTGAGTTCAAGGATCAGTTCGGTTTTCTGTTTTTCCAACTCCAAAACCTGCTTCTGATATGCTTTTTCTAAAGCGACCTCTTGTTCTTTGATACGAATCTGGGCTTCATGTAAAAAGTTCTCTGCTTCATGTTCGATCGCCTTGGCTTTGGCTTTGGCTTCGGTTTCATGATGTTTGAACTGCTTTTTGTTATCGTTTTTAACAAAAAAGTAACTGGCTAACGCACCCAAAACAGCCGTTACTGTTGAGATGGATATCTCTCCTACCATTTTATTTCTCCTTTCATAAGGAGCCTAAATTCTTTTGTTGCTTAATTTCTTTTTTTGATAGATTCTTTTAGGTGTAATATAGAAATCTCCTTCCACGTCATAATGATCCGTTATGACAGTTGAAGTGATGCAGCTTTTTCTTCCTACAAATACTACCGTTTCAATCTTCGTTTTGTGATTTTCAAAGAATCTATCGTAGTAACCTTTACCGAATCCGACTCGTCTAAAAGTTCTATCCGTCCCGATAATTGGGACAATTGCTAAATCAATTTGTTTATAATAAGTATTAGATATATTAGGCTCTTTTATCCCAAAGTTTTTGACACTTAAGGGTAATCTATATTTTACCAATCTAAAGCTTTTACCTTCCATAAATGGTACTAAAAGTGTTAGCCCCTCTTTTCGCAAGCGGTAAAGTAAATTGATAATATTAATTTCTATTTTCAAAGGTATATAAAGCATAACAACTTTTGCCTGAGACTGTTTAATCAATCTATAAAGAGCGTTTGATACGACTTTATCCGCATAATATTTTTGTGCCGGATTCATCGCTTTTAACTGGTGGATACATTGAGAGCGAAATTTTTGTTTGTCCATGATTTTCTACTACTCCGTTGAACGCAGGTTTTTATATTTTTTTGCTATAATCACCCAAAAGACTTAAAGTTGTACTTTGTATGAAAATAAAATTGTATCTAGTTATATTGATAATATCTTTACTCTTTGCCGCCTGTGGACAGGAAGAAGAAAAGAGTGTCACCACCGCACCGCCGACAAAACAGGTAGAAAAGCCCAAGCCTCCCAAAGAATATAGTTTTCAACTTTCCAACAGTGAAAATCAAGCATTAACCATTACCGTTAAAGATAATTTTTATACCTTTTCTAAAATCAAACAGCCTATTGTTCTGGTAAACTTTTTTGCGACTTGGTGTCCACCTTGCCGCGGTATGATACCCCATCTCAATAATCTCCAAAGTCAATATCAAAATCAACTCTTTATACTGGGGGTACTGTTGCATGATGATGTTACTCTTGAACGGCTCCATACCTGTGCTACTTCCCATAAAATCAACTATTTTATTGCCAGTGAACAGTCCCTGAATCAAAAATTTTCCGACTTTCTCTCTCCTAAACTTCGACTACCCAAAGAGTTTGAACTCCCGTTGATGGTCATGTTCGTAAATGGAAAATACTATACCCATTACGAAGGGGTTATACCTGAAGAGATGATCGAGAGTGATATCAAACAAGCATTGACAAAAATAGAAGGTTTATAAGATGTTCAATATACTAAAAAAAGTCTTTAGTAAAACCAATGAAGCGATCCATGAGGTCGCTCCGGTTAAAAAGAAAAAGATCACCAAAGAGGAGTTTGAAGATATCCTTTTAGAGGCAGATGTCAATTATGAACTGATTGAGTATCTACTCGAAGATCTTCCCAAAGAGTTTGAGCGGGCTAGAGCCTACAATGCACTCATTACCGTCTTCCAATATAAAGCCGATTGGAAAGAGCAATATATCGATGCCAAACCGTTTGTCGATATGATTATTGGTGTTAATGGAGCCGGCAAAACTACTACCATTTCCAAATTGGCACGATACTATCAGAAAACGGGGAAAAGCGTTATGCTTGGAGCCGGCGATACCTTTCGTGCCGCAGCCATCGAACAGCTCAGCAGGTGGGCAGAGCGGCTCAATATTCCAATCGTGGCGACCAAACAGGGGCATGATCCTTCCGCCGTCGTTTATGATACCATCAACTCCGCTAAATCGAAACAGATCGACCATGTACTGATCGATACAGCGGGGCGGCTCCATACGCAAACCAATCTGGGTGAAGAACTCAAAAAGATGGTACGTATCGCCAACAAAGCGATGGAGGGAGCTCCACATCGTAAAATGTTGATCCTAGACGGTACACAGGGCAGTTCCAGTATCAATCAAGCCAGAGTGTTTAATGAGATGATCGGTATAGATGGTATCATCATTACCAAGCTGGACGGAACCGCTAAAGGGGGTTCGATTTTATCGATAGCACATCATCTCAAAATGCCTATCTATTTTATAGGAACCGGTGAGCAGCCCGATGACCTTATTCAGTTCAAAGCCAACGACTATATCAATACCATACTAGATGAGATATTTATTTAACTTACTCACCCCGATTATTATCTTGGCACTGGTCAGCCTCTCGCTTTTTTTACTCAACGAGCGGCAGATCTTTGATATCCGCACTTTGGTGCGTATCGATCCGGTACCGCATACCCAAGAACTTATCGATCAAAAACAATATGCTGATGCTTATGAGTATTTGAACTATTTTATGGCGTATGAGTATGTTCAATCTGATCCCAAAGCCCAAGCACTCTCTCACCATATCGATGAAGTACGCTCCAGCTACGACTATAAAAGTGATAAAATCCTTGAAGGGATACTCAAAGGAACCAGTGACGAAACCGAGGGGCAGATTTCAGCTATTGCTTCGGATTTTTTAGTAGTCGGTGATATTCGTGACCTAGCCATTCAAGGAACCCTCTTTGCCAAAGATGAAGAGGTTGACACCGTCATTGTGGCGTTATCGACATTGGGATTGGTGGCGACGGCTTCAACACTTTACAGTTTTGGAGCGACGACTCCCGTCAAAGGTACCCTCTCCCTTCTCAAATACGGTAAACGGGTCGGCAAACTCCCTAACTGGCTCAATAAACAGTTGATTCGAGAAGCCAAAGTTGCCAAAGAGACCAAGTCGCTATCAAAAGTACAAGAGGTTTTAAAGCCCATTACCGATCTCTACGAAAAAGTCGGCATGAAACAGACACTCGATCTGCTCAAGCAGACCAAAAATCTCGATGATCTCAAAGGGATAGTCAAATTCAGCTTTCGTTTCGGCAAAGAGAGCTCTATCCTGCTCAAAACTACTAAAAATCAAGCCCGCTACTACGCCAAAGCGATGCCAAATGTCACCAATAGAGAGTTCCTTTACGCTGCCACTTACGGTGAGAGAGGATTACAAGGTCTCAAAAGATTGGGAGTCTCCAAATTTATGAAACGCACCAAAATCGCAGCCAATCTTAGTAAAACCATCTACAAAGGCAACCTCGACGCACTCTTAACCTATCTGCTCAAAACCATTCCAACCACATTGCTTTATGGGATTGTGTTGTTAGGATTACTCTATTTTAGTCGGAAGTTTGTTCGTATATATTGGAAAATTTTTAATTAACTTCAAACAAGGCTATAGATGATCAAAATCCTCAACGCAGACAACCGTTTACTATTAGCACCCTACTATCCCTATCAAACAAAGCAGCGATCTACAAAACATTATCGAGCGACACTGGGAATCGGCGGTAATATCGGAGATGTACCCAGACGGTTTCAGCATCTCTTTTGGTATCTGCGGCGTTCTCCTTGGATCGATGTGGTGGAGACTTCTCCGATCCTTAGGAATCCTCCCTTTGGTTATCTGGAACAGGATGATTTTTATAATGCCATTGTGG
This sequence comes from Campylobacterales bacterium, assembly GCA_014763905.1. Taxonomy (GTDB): domain Bacteria; phylum Campylobacterota; class Campylobacteria; order Campylobacterales; family Sulfurovaceae; genus UBA1140. The sequence continues at coordinate 17,583 of JACXUN010000001.1, read as the reverse complement.
TTGTGAAAACCTGTTTACGTCCTAAAGCACTTTTACGCTATATTTTGGCTATCGAAAAGAGATTTGGACGCAAACGATTGTTTCAAGATGGTCCGCGGACGCTGGATATTGATATTATTTTTTATGGTAGTGAGGTGGTCAATAGCGAACAGTTAACCATTCCTCATCCTGCTTGGCATACACGTTCTTCCGTGTTGATACCGTTGTCCTACATGAAATCAAAAAATTAATAACGAGGATAATCTATCGTGAATCAAAAAGTATTAGTCGGAATGAGCGGGGGCGTTGACTCGACGGTAACGGCAATTTTGTTACAGCAAGCAGGATATGAGGTGACCGGTGTCTATATGAAACTGCATGATAATGAAGCGTATCATGAAGCCAACTTCCAAAAGGTGCAAAGAGTTGCCGACTATTTAGGTATTCCTGTCCATTTTTATGATCTCTCAGAACCGTTTAAACAGGAAGTGTATAACTATTTCGTCGATACCTATAAAGCCGGACTGACACCTAATCCTTGTGTGATGTGCAATCGTACGATCAAATTCGGCAAGCTGGTTGAGTTTGCGGACTCATTGGGTATCGAGAAGATCGCGACGGGACACTATCTCAACTGTGACGGTGAGTTTTTTTATGCCGGAAAAGATAGAGCCAAAGATCAGAGTTATTTTGTCGCACAGGTCAAAAAAGAGGTGCTGCCAAAGCTGCTTTTCCCTCTTGGTAATTGGGTCAAAGATGAGGTTAAGGCTTTTGCCAAAGATATCCCGCTGCTGCAAGATATCGGAGAACAAAAAGAGAGCAATGAGATATGTTTTGTCGAAAATGACTACACCGAAATACTCGAACGCCACATGAATATCGACCAAGCAGGCGAGACGCTCAATACTGAAGGCGAAGTGGTCGGAACCCATAAAGGGTATATGCACTATACCGTCGGTAAACGACGAGGATTCACCGTACACGGAGCTCACGATCCCCATTATGTCAAAGCGATCAAATCTGAGACCAATCAGATTATCGTCGGAACCCGAGATCAACTTCAAGCCGACCGCTTCAACCTCAAACAGATCAATCTTTTTCTACCGTTAACTGATTTTGATGCGATTGTCAAAGTCCGATACCGAACCCAAGGGGTTCCTTGCAGTGTTACGTTGGAGGGTGAAAAGGGCAGTGTGATACTACATGAACCGGTGTTTGGATTGGCGTATGGTCAGGTGGCTGTTTTTTATGAAGGAGATAGGGTGATTGGGTCAGGGGTGATTTGTTAAACTTCCCAAATAGTCGGGAAGTTTTCATGAGTGACGATACACTCCTGTGCAGAGATGACTAAGATTTTTTCTCAGTAATATTTTGCGTCAATTTCTCGAAGAAACTGCCGATCTCTTTGATCGCTTCGACTGCCAATGTCTCTACTTTCTCTTTGGAGGTGTTGAACTCATTGGTAATCTCTTTGCCTCGCTCTTCCCAAAAATCTTCAGCTTCCATTTTGGCTAAGTGGGCTTTGAGCTTTGCCGTATCGAGTGCTATCTGGGTATCGGCACCGATTTTTTGGGTCATGGCATCCAGACTCCCTTTGATCTCCTCTACACGGTCACGAGCTTCCATAGCTCCTAAGTTGGCTTGGAGTTTGGCTTCATCATTGCTTTCTTCAATTGTGGTTGCAGAAGATTTGAGCTTCTCATTAATATCCTTCACCCCTTGTGATCAAAAAGTAATTTAGTTCACAATTTTCCCCTAACCCCTCATTTATCAACAATCTGCTAAAATTCCAGCACAAATAATCTGAGGACAAGAAGTATGACACAACCCCTTCTTATTGAGATCGGTGTAGAGGAACTCCCGGCTATACCACTGTTAAAAATTTTAAAAAATATTGAAAAATCTTGGGAGAGTATCCTAGAGACGTATCGATTAAGCAGTACGTTTGAGTTTATCTATACCCCGCGTCGATTGGTACTGAAACATGAAGCGATGCCCCTGCAGCAAGAAGAGAGTTCTGTTGAGTTTTTTGGTCCTCCGATGATGGCGGCGAAACGTGACGGTGCGGTTACACCTGCCGGTGAAGGGTTTGCACGTAAATGCGGCGTAGCGTTTGATGAACTCCAGACCATTGATAAAAACGGTAAAGCTATTCTCTATTATAAAAAAGAGGAAAAAGGGGTTGCTACCGAACAACTGCTACAAGCAATGCTTCAAGAGTGGATGAATTCGATGGCATTTGGAAAGATGATGCGATGGGGAAGCCGAAGTGATGAGTTTATCCGTCCGATTCGATGGCTGCAGGTACGACTCGGCGAAACCTCTGTCGATGTAGAGCTTTTTGGCGTTCGATCCCATACTCAAACCTTTGTTCACCGTATGGTCAATTTTGACCCGATTGAGGTTCCGACGATTGACGACTATGAAACCATCTTGGCAGAGGGAATGGTACTGCTTTATCCCCAAGCACGCAAAGCCAAAATCTTAGCCGAATTTAATCTCTTGGAAGATGAGCATAATATTAGCATTGAGAGAGATCAAGACCTATTGGATGAAGTCGTTGCGATTACCGAAAATCCTAAAGCGTTGCTGGGAACCTTTGATGAACTGTTCCTCGAACTCCCGCCGGAAGCGATTATCGCATCGATGAAAGAGCATCAACGCTACTTTCCGGTTTTTGAGAAGGGAGAATTGAGCAATAAATTTGTGGTCGTCTCCAATGCGGTAACAGAAGATTATGCCAAAGTAGTTGCCGGAAATGAACGGGTACTGAAGCCGCGACTCTCCGATGGACTTTTCTTCTATCGAAACGACCTCAAACGCGGATTGGTAACCAATGGACTCGAAAAGATCGTCTTTATGGACGGACTCGGGACATTGAGTGATAAGATCGAGCGAGAAAAGCAGATTGCTCTAAAACTCTTGGCACTTTATATGGATAAAGTGGAAGCCGAAACCGGTAAGAGTTCACATGACTTAACTCTGCTTATGGATGAAGCGATTACCTTAGCCAAAGCCGACTTGACTTCTGAAATGGTCTATGAGTTTACCGAACTGCAAGGGCTGATGGGATACTACTATGCCAAAGCACTCGGCAAAGATGCGTTGGTTTATAATGCGATTAAAGAGCAGTACTATCCGGTGGGAGAGGGGGCAGAACTGCCGTCTTCTCTCTTTGCCTCAATTGTAGCTATGGCTATCAAATTGGATACCTTGGTCGGACTCTTTTCCGTGGGTAAAATCCCATCCGGTTCCAAAGACCCGTTTGCTCTGCGTCGAGCAGTCAACGGGGTTGTCCGAATGGTCACGGCGAATGATCTGCCGTTTGATATCGATGAGGTGATGGCACTGATCAATGAGCATTATGCGACCTATGAGACACCAAAACTGATCGACTTTATCTTTGAACGGATCAATAAATCACTGGATGCCAACCCGTCCGTTATTGCCGCGGTATTTCAGTCGGGTGAACGTGATATCAATGAGATTACCAAAAAAGTAGCCGCTCTTAATAGTATCGTCGCCCAACCAAGTTTCAAAGAGCAGTTCTCAACCTTCAAACGGGTAGCCAATATCTCCAAAGAGGTTGATCTCTCAGGTGATCTGAGCGTTGATACGACACTCTTTAGCGTTGCAAGAGAAGCAGAATTATACCGTGCCTACAACGAGACCCTAGCTAAACATTACGAAACATATGAAGCCAAATTGGCTGCAATGTTTGCTCTCAAACCGGCACTGGATAACTATTTTGACGATGTACTGGTCAATGCCGAAGAGGAAGCGATCAAAATCAACCGTCAAAATACGGTTGCTTCGATTTATAAATCGTTTAAAGAAATTGCAGATATCAAAGAGATATCAATCTAAGATTGGATTAATTGGACTCCTAAACCATAGTGGTCTGTCAATCTTAAGTCACTTTCGTTAAATATAACACCGCCAAGCACTGGATTGGTTGCTAAAAGATTGGCTCCATCCAGATCCAGCATGGTAATTGTCTCTGCTTTTGACGAAGCAACATGTACCGCAGCTCCAACGGAGATCGGTCCCTCTAACATACATCCAAGCATACATTTGACACCGTAGAGTTCAGCCATATCGGCGATTTTTAGTGCGTTGGAGATGCCGCCGCATTTGGCGAGTTTGATATTGATCATATCACAAGCATCTATTTCTAGCAACTCAATGGCTTGTTTAGGACTGAAAATCGATTCGTCAGTGAGTAGGGGAGTGAGGGTACGTTCTTTGATATATCGCATCCCTCGGAAATCATTGGCTCTGACCGGCTGTTCGATCAGTTCGGCAACGGTGCCTTGGTTTTCGAGTCGGGTGAGGAGGGTGACGGTCTCTTTGGGACTCCAGGCTTGATTGGCATCGATACGTAAAGTGATATCGGGGAAGGTTTTGGCGATGGTCTGGATACGATCAAAATCTTTGGCGATGGTCTCTCCGACTTTGATTTTGAGAATGGTGTAGCCAAGATCGATTGCTTTTTGACAGTCTACAATCATCGTATCAATATCATTAAGACTAATGGTAATATCGGTAATAAATCGTGTTTGATTTCCACCCAGTAATCGATAAAGCGGGGTTTGAAAGCTTTGGGCTCTGAGATCATAGAGTGCGGTTTCTAGCATGGCTTTGACAGTGGTATTATGAATCATATTTTTATGGATGATCTGGAGCAGCATATTAAACGCTTCTACCTCCTGTCCTACTAATAAGGGTTTATAGTGTTCGATGGCTCCCTCGATACTGGCAAGTGTTTCTCCGGTGATGACAGCAGTAGCGGCTCCTTCACCATAACCGATCTGTCCACTATCAGTATGGATCGTAACGATGATATCTTCGAGATGGGTGACGGTACGCAAAGCGGTTTTGAAGGGAGTTTTGAGCGGAGCATGAAGGCGTTGGGTTTTGATACGGGTAATTTTCATAGGCAAATTGTAGCATATTTGGCCAAGATTGCAATTCATAATCTCACTCTACAAGAAAATGTATTATAATCATTGTGATAATATGTTAACGAATAGATTTAGAAGGAAGCAGTATAATGATGAAACAGAGTATCAAAGTTTTACTATACGGTTTATTGGGGGCGTTATTTCTTATCACACTATGTATTTATTTTCATTTGGATGAATTTTTAGCCTATCAAGAGAGTCAGAAAAAAATCTCTGTAGAGGTTTCAAATGGATTAAATAAAAAGGGTACCGAGATACCAGCTCCACCGATCCAACCATTCAATCTGAAAGAAGCATCATATCTCAAACCGGCTTTACTTCAGTATGTGATTAACGAGGATAAAATTTTAATTGATGGTAGATTACCGATTTTGGAGGATACTGATTCGCTTAAGGTGACATTGATGGAGCATTGCCAAACATTTAAATGTGAGCGACCGATCCTTTTTACCAATGAACAGAGCTATCCGGTTTGGAGTGAGTTTGTTCAAAAAATGGTTGCTTTTTTTCATGATGAGAATTTGACCCATATCGGTATTACGGTAGATGAACATAAGCAGATCACCCTTCAAGGAGAGTTGACTGATGCAGCGGTTCAAGCCAAACTTCAACAGATGATTGAACAAGAGGGTATCGCCTACAGCGTCAAAAATGATACGGTTTTTACCCCGTCTAAAGTGATTGAGCCGGTACCAATCGTTGATCGGGTTGTTACTCAAGCAGTAACCAAACCGGTAGTCGATCCTATCGAGGAGGCTCAGCGGCAAGTATCGGAGATCATTGAGCAGGAGCAGATTCATTTTGAACGCAATCGGGCGAGAATTACAAAAAAGAGTCAGAAGACGCTGGATAAGATTATTCAAATCGTTAAAGATATCCCTGATAGTACGATAGTGGTTAACGGCTATACCGATGCGAGCGGTAAACGGGCGATCAACCGATGGATTAGCCAAGAGCGAGCGAAAAGTGTTAAAAACTATCTGGGAAGCAAGGGGTTGAATCCGAAAAATATTAAAGCACAAGGATATGGCGAGACCCATCTCCTTTATGTAGATAAACCCTACAGTCAGTTGAATCGAAGAGTTGAGATTATTATAAAAAGGAGATAAATTACGATGATAGAAATGATGGGAAAGATTGCGATTTGTTTGATTATCGCGTTGTTATTGGGATTTGTGATCGGATGGTTTTTTGCCAAAGCCTTGCGTTCGGAAAAAGAGACGATTGAGTTGGATATCGAAGAGGGTGAAAATCGAAATGACTTGCTAGCCAAAATTGCACAGCTAAAGCAGCAATATGAAGCAGAACAAGCCATCAGTGAGAGTTACAAAGAGCGTCACCAAAGCATCAAAGAGGAGTTGATGTCAAAGCTAGCAGAACTTGATGCCAAGCAGACAATGATTCATGAGTTGGAAACAAGCAATCCTGATCTGGCAAGTCGACGGAGAGTTAAAGATTTGGAACAAGCATTACAAGAGAAAAATGCCGAACTCAAAGAGTTTGAATTGGTTTTGATTAAAGCAGAAGAGACAATTGAACGTAAAGAGGCGTATATTAAACAACTGCTTCAGCAGTAAGTATTGCCTTGAAGTGAATTCCAGTTAGGATTCACTTTTGACGTATTTTATTGGGATTCAATGGTTTTCCCGGTGGTTCGGGTTAAGTGTTTTTATCATCATGACTAATTATAACCAAAACCCCTTATTGTAAGACACAATAAGCACTAATTCGATAAAATACACCGCTTATATAATTAATAACCTGAGTTCGACGTTGAACTCAGGTTAAAAGGTTTATGATAAATGAGTGAGAGCAAAGATTTTTTACGTGTAAAAGTTGAAGAGGATTTAGAATCAGGCAAATATACTGCGGTACATACGCGATTTCCTCCTGAGCCGAATGGATTTCCGCACATTGGGCATGCTAAATCGATCTGCATCAATTTTGGTATTGCACGGGATTATCATGGTCGCTGCAACCTTAGAATGGACGATACCAACCCTACTACCGAAGATATACGCTATGTTGAAGCACTCAAAGATGCCGTAGAGTGGCTGGGGTTTGAGTGGGGTGATCAGGTCTATTATACGTCGGATTATTTTCCTAAGCTGTATGATTGTGCGGTGGAGCTGATCCAAATGGGCAAGGCATATGTTGACAGTCTAAATGAAGAGGAGATTCGTGAATATCGGGGAACGATCACTGAGCCGGGACGACGCAGCAAATACGCGGATCGATCGGTAGAAGAGAACCTCGACCTTTTTGAACGGATGAAAAACGGTGAGTTCCAAGAGGGAGAACATGTCCTGAGAGCCAAGATCGATATGTCAGCCGCCAATATGAAGATGCGTGATCCGCTGCTCTATCGTATCCGACATGCCCACCATTATCGTGCGGGTGATGCATGGCATGTCTATCCGATGTATGATTTCGCCCACTGTCTTTCCGATTATATCGAAGGGATTACCCATTCGTTCTGTACTTTGGAGTTTGAAAATAACCGTGCTATTTATGACTGGATACTCGATACGTTGGGACTCACGCCGCATAGACCCTACCAACATGAGTTTGCACGACTTGGTATCAACTATACGGTGATGAGTAAACGGAAGCTTTTGGAATTGGTCAATGAAGGCAAAGTGAGCGGCTGGGATGACCCACGTATGCCGACCATTGCGGGATATCGACGTAGAGGGTATACTCCTGAATCGATTATCAATTTCTGTGATAGCATCGGTATCGCCAAAGCCAACTCGATGGTAGATGTTTCCCAACTAGAGTTCTGTATCCGTGATGATCTTAATCTTAAAGTTCCACGGGTATTGGCGGTTTTTGATCCCCTCAAAGTGACGATCGAAAATTATGAAGGGATGGAAGAGATTGATGCTCCTTACTACCCGCATGATGTACCAAAAGAGGGTTCACGCCTGATTCCTTTTTCTCGTGAGATTTATATCGAGCGTGATGACTTTTCGGAAAATCCGCCAAAAGGGTATTACCGTTTGACTCCTGAGCAACCGGTAAGACTCAGACATGGGTATATTATCGCCTGTAAAGAGGTGATCAAAGATGCTGACGGCAACATTACCGAGATCAAAGCGGAGTACTATCCCGAGTCCAAAAGCGGTTCTGATACCAGCGGTATCAAGGTCAAAAGTGCGATTCAATGGGTGAGTGCCGAACACGCCAAAAAAGTAGAGATACGGCTCTATGACCGACTCTTCAAGGTTGAAGCACCTGAAGGACTCGAAGATCTCAATCCAGACTCGCTACATATTATAAAAGATGCACTCATTGAACCGGCGGTTATCACGGATCAATTGGATGTTCGATTCCAGTTTGAGCGGCATGGGTATTTTTATGCCGATCCGATTGATTATACGGATGAAAACCCAGTGTTTAATAAAATTGTTGGACTCAAAGACTCTTGGACGAAAAAATCAAAAACAGAGGATTCAGAACCGAAGAGTGAGCGTAAACCACAAGCGAAAAAAGTACAAATAGACGGTGAAGTAGCTCCTATGAGTGAAGAAGAGCAAGCACTATTTGATAAATATACGGGTGAGCTTGGACTCAACAATGAAGTAGCCAATACCTTAGCACGGGATGAATATCTCTCCTCATTTTATGAAGAGGCTCTCTTGACACTTCATAGTCCGATAAGCTTAGCTAATCTGATCACCAATGAGGTGGCTAGAGAACTCAAAGAGAAGCAGGCAGATGAGCTTAAATTTAATGCCAAACAGATAGCCGAACTGGTTAAAATGGTTGATGAGGAGACAATTTCAACCAAGATTGCCAAACAGGTCTTTGAGGAGATGGCTCAATCGGGTGACAATCCGAGCCAAATCGTGGAAGCCAAAGGATTAGTACAGATCAGTGATCCGGCTAAAATTTTGCCTATTATTGATGAGGTAATGGCAAACAATCCAGACAATGTTGCCAAATATCGAGCCGGTAACACCAAACTGTTTGGTTTCTTTGTCGGGCAAGTTTTGAAAGCCACTGGAGGCAAAGCCAATCCAAAAGTGGTCAATGAACTGGTGACTGAGAAGTTAAAATAGATAAAGGGTTTATGATACCATCCTATCATGTTGAACGTGTTATTACTGTTAAGCAATCCAAAAGCAAACTAAAAAATATTTTAACCGATTTACGTCAGATGCGAAAGTGGTCACCGTGGCTGATCGTCGAACCGGATGCCAAGGTCACGTTCAACACGCTACAAGGCAAAGTCGGAGCGATGCAGACATGGGAAGGGGAGATGGTTGGTTTTGGCAGTTTGGAACTAACCGAAATCCATAATAACCAATTGGTCTACTCTTTGCAGTTTCTCAAACCGTTTCGATCCCAATCACAAGTTACTTTTGAGTTGACATCAGAAGATAAAGCGACGAAGGTCAGTTGGAATATGTACGGTAAGATGCCATGGTTTCTCTTTTTTATGACCAAAGTGATGAAAACCTATATCGGTATGGATTATGAACGGGGACTGAAAATGCTTAAAGAGTATGCCGAGACCGGTAAGATCAGCTCTAAACTGGAACTATTCGGTGAAGAGAAGCTAGAAGCGATTCATTATATGGGATTAAAAAATAGCTGTTTGATTCAGGAGATCGGTGAGGTGATGGGTCGTGATTTCCATAGCTTGGGAAGCCACCGTGAAACGCATCAAGTAAGCAATGAGTATAGACTCTTCTCAATCTATCATCAATTTGATATGATGAAAGATCATACCACGTTTGTCTCTTGTATGGCGATTGATCCCGATACTGAAGTAGCACCGCCGTTTATCAAAGGAAAAATCGAACCGTACAGGGTCTTGACGGTTCGACATATTGGAGACTATCAGCATCTGGGTAATGCATGGTCATTGGCGATGAATGTGGTACGCTCTCGCAAACTGCGTATCAACAAGAAGTCGTTTGGGTATGAGTTCTATCTTAATTCGTCGCATGATCTGCCGCCGACAGAGTGGATAACCAAGATCATGATACCGCTGAAATAGGTGATAATGCAGATTCCCGATATCATACAGACCATCTCTAAAGCTCTAGTAAAAGAGAATGCCCAAGCTATTGTGGTGGGTGGAGCGGTACGTGATCACTTTATGGGAACTCGGATTAAAGATTATGATGTCGAAGTGTATGGGTTAACCCATATTGAACAGTTAGAGAGGATTTTAGCCCAATACGGTACGGTGAATCTAGTCGGTAAGAGTTTTGGTATCTTTAAATTTCGTTATGAGAAAGAGGAGTATGATTTTGCTTTTCCCCGAACCGAGCAAAAAAATGGTGTCGGACATCGGGGTTTTGATATCCAGTGTGACGGCAGTTTAACCTTTGAAGAGGCGAGTGTTCGTCGGGATTTTACGATCAATGCGATGGGGTATGATATCGAAGCAGAACAGTTTCTCGATCCGCACGGCGGACAGCGGGATATGGAGCGTCGGGTTTTATGTCATGTGGATGATCAAACTTTCGTCGAAGATCCGTTGCGGGTCTATCGAGCTGTTCAGTTTGCCGCGAGATTTGGCTATCGATTAGATGAGCATACGTTTGAACTTTGTCGTTCGATGGTGGAAGCGGGGATGTTAGCGGAGTTGGCGGCGGAACGTATCTATATGGAGTTTTATAAACTGCTGCTCCAGTCCCCTAAACCCTCTATTGGGTTTGAACTGATGCGGGAGCTGGGTATCTTACGTTATTTCCCGGAACTCGAAGCGATTGTCGGTGTGCCGCAGTCGCCAAAGTGGCATCCGGAAGGGGATGTGTGGGTACACACCTTGATGGTGGTCGATCAGATGGCAGCTCTGAAAGTCGGTGACACTAAAGAGGATTTGAAATTGATGCTAGCAGCACTCTGTCACGATCTGGGCAAAGCAACCCATACGCAGATCGGGGAGGAGAAGATTACGGCGATCGGTCACGAGGAAGCGGGAGTGGGGCTGAGTAAAAGGTTTCTCTACCGCTTGACCAATGAGCATGAGCTGATCAAAGCGGTCGGTGTATTGGTACGGGAGCATTTGCAACCCTCAATCTATTTTCACAATCGAGCCAAAGATAAGACGATACGCCGACTCGCTACACGGGTCAATATCGAAGAGCTGGTACGGTTGGCACGTGCTGATTTTTTAGGACGAACTACCGAAGCATCTTTATCAGGTCGTTATGAAGCGGGAGATTGGTTACTAGAGCAGGCGAAGCGATTGGATGTACTAAATACCCCGCCTATGCCGCTGTTACAAGGTCGAGATCTGATTGAGCTGGGGTATCCACCCTCCAGAGCATTTAAACCGTTGCTCCATCAGGTCTATCAAGCCCAGATCAACGGAACGGTCAAAACCAGAGAGGAGGCGATCGCCTATGTCACCTCTCAAAAGATTAACTTGAATTAATCGCAATTCTCGACGCAGATCTTCTCATAACGGAGTTTTCCGCCGCATGAGACAAAACAACTGTCATAGGATTGGGTGCATTGGCACTCTCGGCTACAGTTATCTTGAAATTTACGAATCTCATTGTCCAGTGTCGGTTTCAAGGGTTGAGATGGTTCGTACGGCTTATCGTGGAACATGCTTCGGAGTTGATTTTTGATCTCCTTAAATTTAAAAAGTATTATAACATATTGATATTCCAAAGAGCGTAATACGCTTTTGGGAATATCATAAATGGTTAAAGGATTTTTAGAGGTTCCCAGATTTGAGTCTGGAAGTAAAACGAGGCGAAAAGGTGGCGATCATCGGAGAGACCGGAAGCGGTAAAAGTACCTTAGCTCAAATCCTGATTGGACTCTATCCCGTTAGTGCAGGACGTATCTACTATAATGAGCATGAGATTACCAAGATCGGTTACGATCGGATACGTGAAAACGTGGGCTTTGTACTGCAATCGCCGTTGATGTTTAACAATACTTTGCGGTTTAATCTCACCTTGGGTAAAGTGTACAGCGATGAAAAAATCTATGAGGCGTTGAAAGTGGCTCAACTCTATGAGTTTGTTGCCGGTTTGGAGAACAAATTAGAGACGATTATCGGTAAAAACGGAACCAAACTCTCCGGTGGACAGAAGCAGCGGCTCTCGATAGCCAGAGTCTTATTGGATGAGCCAAAAGTGATTATTTTTGACGAGTCCACCTCTTCGTTGGATAATGAGACGGAAAATCGCCTGCTTGCGGCACTGGAAGGGTATATTCAGGATAAAACGGTTATTACCATTGCCCATAGGCTAAATAGTATCGAAAAGGCAGATCGCATAATTGATTTGGACGCATTGAAATAGGTTTCAACCCATATTTAGTAGTTTTTAATTAAAATTATAACTTTAAAAAATCCCCATACTAGGATAATTGCATAATGTCAAAACCATTAGATAACTTAGATGAAATCTTAAAATCACATAAACTAACACAGGGTGACTATAGTCACATTGTAGAGATATTGGAAGGACGGCATCCGAATCTTGTCGAACTGGGTATCTTTTCGGCTATGTGGTCAGAACACTGTTCTTATAAGTCAAGTAAAAAATATCTCAGTGGTTTCCCGACCAAAGCACCATGGGTTATTCAAGGTCCAGGAGAGAATGCCGGAGTTATCGATATCGGTGACGGTATGGCAGCGGTATTTAAAATGGAGTCACACAATCACCCAAGTTTTATTGAGCCGTATCAAGGGGCAGCAACCGGTGTCGGTGGAATTTTGCGAGATGTCTTTACGATGGGAGCCAGACCGGTAGCCAACCTCAACGCATTGCGATTCGGTAATATCTTGAAGCAAGATGAGACAGCGAAGTATCAACGTTATCTCGTTAAAGGGGTGACCGAAGGTATCGGCGGTTACGGTAACTGTATGGGGGTTCCAACAATTGGCGGTGAAGTAAGTTTCGACGAGTCCTATAACGGCAATATCTTGGTCAATGCCTTTGCATTGGGACTCTGTAAAGCCGATGAGATATTCTTGGGAATCGCCGAGGGTATTGGAAACTCGGTTATGTATGTCGGGTCAAAAACCGGACGTGACGGACTCGGCGGAGCGGTTATGAGTTCTGACAGTTTTACCGAAGAGAGTAAATCCCTTCGTCCAACGGTACAAGTTGGTGACCCATTCACCGAGAAGCTATTGCTTGAAGCGTGTTTAGAACTTTTCAAGACTCAAGATGTCGTGGTCGGTATCCAGGATATGGGAGCGGCAGGACTCACCTCTTCGTCATTTGAAATGGCAGGGAAACGAGGTGCAGGGATGATTATGAATCTCGACAAAGTACCGGCTCGTGAAGAGGGGATGACCCCGTATGAGTTTATGCTTTCCGAATCACAAGAGCGTATGCTGATCTGTGCTAAAAAAGGAAAAGAGCAAGAGGTTATCGATATTTTTGAGAAGTGGGATCTCGATGTTGCGGTCATCGGTGAGGTAACTGATACGGGACGTATGGAACTCTACTGGCATGGTGAGAAGTGTGCTGATATACCGATCGCTCCGGTGAGTGAAGAGGCTCCGGTATTGGATCGACCGACATCACGACCGAAGTATCTGGATGAGATTGCCGGCAAGAGTATCGATTCGTATGAGAAAGTAGACAATCAAATCGCATTTGAGAGACTGATCGCCTCAATGGAGGTCGTCGATAAAGGGTGGATCTATGAGCAGTATGACTCAATGGTACAGACCAATACTGTTAAAGCTCCAGGAAGCCTTGATGCTTCGTGTATCCGTGTCAAGGAGAACGGCAGAGCCTTGGCGATGAGCAGCGATTGTAACCCTCGATACTGTTATGTCGATCCGCATAAAGGTGCGGCGATCGCCGTTATGGAATCAGGACGAAATGTTGCCATGAGCGGTGCGAGACCCTTGGCGATTACCGACTGTCTTAACTTCGGTAACCCTGAAAATCCTGAGGTTATGTGGCAGTTTGCTCAGTGCTGTGAAGGAATCAAAGAGGCGTGTTCGGAGTTGAGTACACCGGTTGTCTCCGGAAACGTTTCACTCTACAATGAAACCAACGGTGTGTCTGTTTTCCCAACTCCGTCGATTGTGATGGTCGGACTCAATGATGATGAGGATCGTGTCTTGGAGTCTTATTTCCAAGAGGATGAGAACCATCTAATCCTTATCGGTCAGACCGGTAAAAATTTTGGCGGATCACTCTATATCAAAGAGCTGTTCGGTGAGACGGTTGGAAGCCTGCCGGAGATTGATTATACCAAAGAGTTGAGATTGTGGGAGTTGGTGATCGAAGCCAACAAAAAAGGACTCCTCGCTTCAGCCAAAGATGTCGGCATGGGCGGTATCGCGATCGCGTTATCAAAAATGGCGATAGTATCAGGACGTGGGGTAGTTGCTGGTATACGAATGGAAGACAAACGCAGTATTTTTGATGAGTCTCAAAGCCGGGCTATTTTAGAAGTGAGCAGTAAAGAGAATCTCGAAGCGGTGATCGACATGGCAAAAGATTTAGGACTTAAAGCAGATATTATCGGAAAAATTGGCGGTGATACAGTCAAGATTAACGATGTAGAGATGAAATTAGAGAAGCTACAAGAGATTTACTATAGCCGATTTAAAAAGGTTGTAGAACAAGATATGTAATCTAAACCCTTAAGGGTTTAGATACATTCACACTCGTCCAGTTCGACATCACAGATCATAATCTCCTGATCATTTTCACAAATATAATCCGTTGCAACCGGCTCTTCAGGTAGCTCCATAACGGTTTCGCTATACTCTTCGAGTAGCGTTTCCTCTTCTTCTACTTCTTCATTGAATGGTATTTCTGAGGTACTTTCTATCTCATCAACATAGGCAACGACTAAAGGAAGCGGTTCATCTTCTATAACGATTTGATTTTGCGGTATATCGATTGAGCTAAAGTCATCCACCATACTGATCTGTTTGAACGGCTTGATTTTTTCATTTGCCATAGTTTGTTCATAAGCGTTGGCAATTAGGGCAATATTTTTTTGCAAGGTTGACTTTGAAGTAGTTTTTGACTCACTATCCGCATTGGTTTGGGAAAAAGATGCCAAACACTTTCCGCCCGGACAGTTGTTGGATGCCGCATGAAGTAGACTTGAACTCAAAAGCAGAGCAGTTAATGAAGATGCGAGGGTTTTGGTTATGGTCATAGTGTAGCCTTTCAGATTGATCTTATAACTATTATAATCTAAGTTCAAAAGGGTTTACACTGAAAGAAAGTAAAAAAAGTAACGAAAAGAGTCAACTGTTATCTTTTTAACAGAAAAGTACAACAGAGGAATTTTTTCAATGTTTGGCTCTGTTAATGTTAATGTTGGTCGATATTTTTATTAATGAAAATCGGTTGATTCGGGATGCTTAAAAGGCTCCCAATGGGCTATTTGGGTGATGGTCGGAAAACCGTCTAACATCTCTTGCGGCTGGAAACGCTGTTTGTAGGCAAAAGCTTTACATCCATTAACCCAGTATCCCAAATAGACCCAAGGAAGTTCTAAAACCCGAGCCAATTCAATTTGATAGAGCAGCGAGTAGGTTCCTAAAGAGAGCCGGGCATAATCGGGATCATAATAGAAATAAATGGAGGAGATACCGTCATCAAGAATATCAATCAGGTCGACACCAATTAGTTTGTCATCTTTGACATAGAGTACCTCTTTGCCAAACTCATGAGCCCCTTCAACGAAGTTCTCTTTGTACTCACGCAGGGAGATATTACGGTGAGACCAATCATCTCGATGATGTTTAAACGTGTGATATTTATTGTAGAGATCGATATGCCCCTGTGTTAGTGTTGGCTTTTGGATAATGATCTCGGTTTGGCGGTTACGTTTGATCGATTTGCGTTGGGATTGACTGATCTTGAAGTTATTAACATCGATACGAACCGATTTGCACTCGTTGCAGCCGTTACAGATAGGATGAAAGTAGTAACATCCAAACCGTCTCCAACCACGGTGTATGAGTGCTGTATTGTAAGTTTGCGTCGCCTCTTCGATGTGTTTATAGTGCATCCGTACACTTTTATTGGGAAGATAGGCACACTCATAATCTAACATACAAAAATCTGTGGAGAGTGGTTCAGTACCGGTAAAAATCGTATCGTTCATAGGCGGAATTGTAGCAAAAAAAATATCAATTTGAAGTAAATTTTGGTATATTAGCTGTTTGATTTTTGACGAGGGGGAGTTAGAGGTGTTCCTTTATCAGCCAACGCAAGGTTATGCCTATAACAGCGATTCGATTTTTCTTTATGACTTCATTAGTCAATTCCAACCCTACGGCAAACTGCTTGATGTTGGGTGTGGCGTGGGTATAATCTCTTTATTATTGAGTCGAGACTTTAATATTGAAACTACTATTGTAGATAAGCAAAAAATTATGCTACAATATGCTCAACATAATTACACGATTAACAACCTCAATGTTACCGCTCATGGCGGTGACTTTATGGCGTTGGAGACGGCGGAGCGGTTTGATTTTATTGTATCTAATCCGCCTTTTTATGATAGCAATGTGACGCAGAGTGAAAATGAGCATCTCAATATTGCACGATATGCTCACCATTTGCCGATTGAGGGCTTTGTGGCACAAGTCAAAAAACTGCTTCGACCGCGTGGAAGATTTATCTTTTGTTACGATGCCAAACAACTAGATCGGTTGTTTCATGCACTGGTGAGCCATAAAATCAACCCGGAGGTGGTGCGTTTTGTCCACTCTAAGGTGGATCGAGATGCCAAGCTGGTGATGATTTCGGCACGTGCCAACTCTAAATCGATGTTGAAGATATTGCCGCCGTTGATTGTCTTTGATGAAGCGAGTAATTATAATCCTGAGGCAAAAAATGCTTTTTTAAAAGCCTCAACCAACAGTATTAAGGGAGATTATGGAGTCTAAAACCAATCTAATAAGCCAAGAGGGGTACGCTTATCAGTTTATGCCGTCGGCTTGTGAAGCGTGTGCGGGAGCCTGCTGTACCGGAGAGAGTGGCTATATTTGGGCGAAATATGACGAGATAGAGAAAATGGCTGCCTTTTTAGAGTTAACTATAGAAGAATTTGCTACAATGTATCTCAAAAAAGTGGGTCATCGCTATTCTATTATAGAGAAGCAGATTGGTATTGCTGACTATGCTTGTATCTTTTTTGATGAAGCAAAGCGGCGATGCAGCATCTATCCGGTACGACCGAGGCAATGTCGTACTTTTCCATTTTGGGAAACTTTCAAAAATAGTAGCGAGGAGGTAAAAAAAGAGTGTCCGGGAATTATCGAGTAAAAACAACACTAACATCACTCCTGCTATTGCTGAACGGATGTACCGGTTATGTACCCAATGTGACGCAAGTATCCGCAGAGAATCTGCCTGAATACAATCCAAAGCATTTTCAAAATCTCTATGATCAAAAGTCCAAAATTGAAAATGAAGACAGTTTAATCATTCAGGCTCTCTACTATGAACAGAAGGGTGATTTGGCGAAAAGTCATGCGTTCTACAGTCAACTGTATGATTTAACGGGTAATGAAGAGTATCTGCTGCGAGAGGTTGGTATCGCTCTTTATATCGGTAAAACGTCTAAAAATATCCATAAACTGGAGTCCTGGGTTGCGACCCATCCCAATAATGTCAAAGCGATGCGGATTCTGATCTCCTCTTACTTAAATGACAAAGCTTAT
>JACXUN010000054.1 GCA_014763905.1 Campylobacterales bacterium | reverse complement strand
TCTTGAATTAGCTACGGCTAGTCCTACGAATTTTGATTTTTCAAATCTTACCTATTTTTAGGCTTCTGTGACTATAATATCCCGTCGAACTCAGGTTATAAAGATATTTCAGATGAAAAATTTAGATAAAGAGACTATACGACTTTAATCTCTTCCTCCAACTCCACACCAAACGCTTCAAAAACCCTCTCTTTCGCCAAATCGATCAGATACTTCGCCTCAGCAAAAGTCCCGCCGCCATTATTAACTAAGAAGTTGGCGTGAACCTCACTCCACTGCATCCCTCCTTGGGAAACTCCTTTGAGTCCGACCGCTTCGATCAGTCGTCCGGCGTAATCTCCCTTGGGGTTTTTAAATGCTGAACCGGCACTGGGTGTTTTGGGTTGGTTGGAGCGAAGATTAATCAACTCCTCTAACAATCCTTTGTCAAAGCCTTTTTGGATAGAGAATCGTACCCGTGTCGCAACGCCGTTTAATTTGGCAAATCGGTATCCGTATTCTATCTGCTCTTTGGGTATCCACTCGCCATTGATCTCAATCGCCTCTAAGATATTAAAAATCTCATAGCTTTTTACCCCGGCATTCATCGCCACCATACCGCCCAGTGTTCCCGGCAGTTTGGAGACAAATTCAAATCTGGCGATATCATTTTTTTTGGCAAACGAAAGAATTTTACCGGTCGGTGTTGCACACCCGATTATCAACTGATCTTTATCAATTAAAATCTCGTCAAAATCTTTGGAGAGCATCATCAGGGGAGGAGGAGTTGGAGAGACCAATAGATTATTGGCACCGCCGATAATCATCCGATCGCTTGGGATCTCATCCCCTTTTTCGATCATGAGGACTTCAGTGGGTTGTCCCACTTTGATACTTGAATAGCGGCTAAAATCTATGGTCTTATAAAACACGATGACTCCTTTTGAAGTCATCATTATAACGAATAAACGGCGTTAATTATTTGCCGTCGTGTTGCGTAGATTGATTTTTCTGTTCAAAGCCAAACGCTGTTGTGCTTGATAGCTATAGTTTTTGACTATAGCAGAGAGATAGGAAGATTGTCTATATCTCTCATAGGAGTTGCTATACGCCATAACCGCCTGACTCATCACACTCAACAATAGATTGAGATTGGCTAAGTTTTTCTCTCGATAGAGTGGAGTAGTCTCAGATTGATTGAGTAACATCTCATTCTCTTGCCAAGTTTGATACACCTTATCCAGTTTGGTTCGGATACTCGGTAAAGTTGTTCCCTTTAAATGTAATTGGGTGTCCCCGTGCATTAAGCCCAATAGTACTCGGTTGAAATCCTCTTGTACCCTATTCAGCTCCTCGCTATCAATATGCTCTGCAGTGAGCAACTCTTGCAGTTTAAAAATCTCTTTTTGCTGTTTTTGAGCCGTCTTCATATCATTGAGCAAGGCATACCGTTCAATCAACGCATAATCTGCCGCCAATACCGTTTGCATCCCCAGTAACAAAAACAGTGCCATCCACTTTATCGATTTCATCATTCTTCTTCTCCTTGATATTTCTAATAGCAATAGTAACAACCAATTGGGTATCAAACATGAAAAAAAGAGAATAATAGTCCTATTTTTTTAAAAAAAAATTCATTAATGTTCTAATTTTTGTTATTTATAAGTAAAATATAAATACAATATAATAAAATTTAATAATAAAACATTTGACGGAGGAAGAGGTTCAACAGATGCATTCAGTTTCATTACTCTATATAGAAGATGATGAGGATATACGAACCATCTATAGCAGTTGCTTAGAATCGCTGATCGAGACACTCTATTATGCGGGGGACGGTGAAGAGGGATTTGAACTCTATCTGAAATATAAACCGAATATTATCCTACTCGATATCAATATGCCCAAACGAGACGGTTTAAGCCTCGCTCAACAAATCCGCCAACTTGACAAATCGGTCAAAATCATTATCACCTCGGCACACGGCGATCAAGCTCGACTGCTGCAAGCCATTGAACTGGGTCTGGTAAAATACCTGCTCAAACCGATTGAACCCCAAGCGTTGCAGTTAGCCGTCGGTAAAGCCGTGGAAGAGATTCAATCCGAAAAGGGAGAAGCAACGAATCATTATTTCGTTTTGGGCCCTAATACCATTTGGAATCGCAAAGAGGAGAAGCTCCTCACACAAAATATCGAGATCAAACTAACTAAAAATGAACGCCGGCTCCTTGCCTTTCTCTCCACGGATAAACATCGTGTTTTTACCTTTTTTGAAATCTTTAATCATCTCTCTGAAGACAACTTTGATAAAGAGTATGATGCCAATCAGATTCGGGCTCTGGTGAAATTGATTCGGAAAAAAATCCCCAAAGATGCGATTCTTAATGTATACGGAGAAGGATATCGCTTTAATCCGCTAAATTAACTCTAGTGCTTCATTGAATCGATAACTTTTGATCAATTTTTCCAGTTGGATAAAACGTCTGTAATCCTCTTCCACCAAAGGGTACACCTCGATCTCCTCGATGACCTCTTGACACCGTTTAGGTCGTCGGCTCTCAATGGCTTGTCTCAGTTTCAAAAACAGCGTATCACGCAGCTCCCCTTTCAATACATCCGCACTGTTCTCTTTATTGATATATTTAATCAATATCTTATAGAGTTTGGCGACATCAATCGGTTTGCTGATGTGATCATTCATCCCGCTTTCAAAACTCTTTTGGATATCTTCCTGCATCGCATTGGCGGTCAAAGCAATGATAATGATCTCACTGTCCTCTTGACGAATCATTTTGGCGGCTTGATGCCCATCCATGACTGGCATCTGGATATCCATCAAGATGAGATCGTATCGGTTCTTTCTAAACTTATCGATCGCCTCTTGCCCGTTTACGGCAATATCTAATCGAATTTGAGAGTTTTCCAGTAGCCCCATCATGATCTCTTGATTGATCTCATTGTCATCCGCCAACAAAATCCGGCTTCCGCTCAGACACTCAATATCTTTTTGCAAAATTTTGCGGTATTTGGACGGCGTTTGTGACACGGGTACGCTATCGATATCATTTTGCTTAGCAACAAGCAGTTCCATTTCAAAAACAAAACGGCTTCCCACACCATATTCACTCTCAACCCAAATCCGACCGTTCATCAGCTCCACCAGCTGTTTGGAGATAGCCAATCCCAAACCGGTTCCTCCGTAGTTACGCGTCGTGCTGCCGTCAGCCTGTGTGAAGGCACAAAAAAGTTTGCTTTGATACGCCTCTTTGATACCGATTCCCGTATCGTGTACCGTAAATCTAAATCGGTTTGATGCGACCTGTTCGATAGTCACGCCCACTTCCCCTTGATCGGTAAATTTGATCGCATTGCTCAAGAGATTATTCAGCACCTGCAAAAGGCGTAAACTATCCCCGTACAACTGTTTGGGCAAATCTTCGGCATAGTTGACCGTCAGTTTCAAATTCTTCTTTTTGGCATTCAGTCGTACCAAATCGACGGAACTATTGATGAGTTTGGTAAGACTAAAATTAACGCGATCGACTCGCAATTTACCGGCTTCCATTTTGGAGAGATCCAAGATATCATTGATAATACCCAGCAGTGCTTTCGCCGAGTTATCGATCTTCTCCACATAGTCACGCTGTTTCCGTGTCAATTTCGTCTGCAGCACCAAATAGCTCATCCCGACGATACCGTTCATCGGGGCACGAATCTCATGCGACATATTGGCTAAAAATTCGGTTTTCAATCTTGCGGCATCTTCTGCCTTGATTTTCAGCTCATTGAGTTTCATCACATCGTTTTCCAATTTGGATTGCAACTGATTAAAACCGGCTATCAACTTACCGATCTCATCATCACACTCCACGATCATTTTTTTGGAAAAATCCGGTTTCTCTTGAATCAAGTTATACAGTGAGGTGGTTACCTTATCAAAGCGTCTCTGTGTGCTGCGATAGATGTATAAAGAGGGAATAATGAGCAAGATTAAGCCCAAAGCAGAGATCAACACCAACATCTTAAAATGTTTGTCGGTATTAAAAGAGAGATCATAAAGGGCATCGCTAAAATCGGTCGCCGCTTCCAATTTTTTTTCTTTGAAAAGTGTTTCCACACGCTCTTGAAGTCGATAGAGCCGCTCTTGTTCTGGATTATATAAAATTCTTTGAGCATCAATACAGGCTTTGATATAAGTGCTATACCCAGAGAAAAGCCGCTGTAGTAATTTTCTTTGGTCATTCACGGTTTGATCATACCGATACAATCTGTTCAGATTGTCACTGATCTTCTTTTTTTTATCTTCAGCTTTGTGTAGTTCTACTATCTCACCGGTTGTTATCGCCTCTTGAAAATGGTTCAAGATATGCTCCAAAAGGCTTGCATTTTCGTTATAATAAAATGCACGCAACGATTTCTGGGACTGAATCTCTTCAATCGCACGATCCTGATCTATCATAAATCGATAACTTACGAAAATATAACTCATGAAAATGGTTAAAACAATAAAAAAAAGAACACGAAGTTTTTGTAAAATTGAGACACGAAGCATGATTCTCCTTATTTGAAGGGCGAATCATAGCATAGATAATAAAATTTTATCGAGTGGTTAAGAGAATGTTACCAGATAAATCGGTAGAAGAGTAGGAAATAATAGGGATGTTGGTCTGTAGCCTCTTTTCAATTTCACCGTCGGATAACTTTTGAGGAGGTCTTCTATTGCTGGAAAAAAGCTGTTTTGCCCAATAGGCATGTAACTGTTCCGGTGATTTATTCACCACTTTACGATAAAACTCCTGATAGCTTTGAGCGTTGCTGTTATCAATAGGAAGAACCTTTACCCCTTGGATCGTATCGATTTTACCTAAATAGAGAGCCGCAATCTGCTCTTTGGATACGGAAATCAATCGATGATCCGAAGTAACAATGTGGATATCTGCCACAGAGATAACACTCAGCAACACTAAAATAAATAAATTTTTCATGATATATTATACCTTTATTGAGAAAATTAAAAGTATAAACCATAAAAATTAAAAAAAGCTTAAAAAATACATATATTATATATTTTAATATAATTTAAATATTTTTTGCAACTTTAACTGCGTCTGAATGCATTTGATCAGTTGATCATCCTTCAACGGCTTCGTGATATATCCGAAACCTTTTTCACGATCCTCTAATGTCTCTAAACTCTCCACAATATATATTAGTTCATTCTCTTTTGACCATCGCTTAATGTGATGTGAAAAATTCAAAGTGGTTATCGTCAGATCAATACGCTCTTCTTGAAGAATAGTAACCGCATTTTCAAGATCTAACGCAACCAACACATCATACCAATTATCCAACACCTCAACCATCTCATCGATATCATCGATATTTTCATCCAAAATTAATATGGTCGTTGCCAGATCAGGCTCATTGGCTGCTGCTACAATCATTTGCAACTCATTAAGTGTATCATGGAACACCCTTTTAAACGGTTCTATATCGGTTACATCATCATTAGAGTATAGCTTCTCCGATACCTTAGCCAACTGCGTCATTCCTAACGTGGCAGAGAGTCCTTTGATACTGTGAAGTGTCTCCTTGCGTTCATCTAAACTCAAACCTTCAATCATCAAAGTCTGATATCGATTTAAAAAATTTTCCAAAACTTTGAGATAAAGTGTTACATTCTCATTTAAATATTTTAACCCTAAACGAATATCTATCCATTTATAGAGCAGTTTATCCATACTGTTTTTATACATCGTATATCCCATTTCTCTTCTTTCAATAAATATTAATTACCTCTGATTGAGGGAGCGTATCATAATGATCAAATTGGCAATAAACGTGAAATTGTGAATTTTATAATCATTATTTTCTTTTTTAAATAGCTTAAATACCGTAGAAAGAGAAACTAGACCATTTTTTGGATATACTTTGCGTTCCAAAATATGACATAGGGAAAACGAATGGGAAAAGAAAAACTACTTAATGGCATAATTATCATACTCTCTATTCTACTGCTAGCTATTATAGGATTGTATCTTTTCAGTAGTCAAAAAACAATAAACCCGACATCAACCGCACAAACCGATTCTTTAAACAAAGAGTTTTCTTCAGAAGCCACAACTTTTGTTTTTAAATCCATCACAGATCAAACTTTTCATATTCACACAAATGGAGAGCAATTTGAGATTCCGGAACTAAAAAACAAACTGGTTTTTCTCAAAGTGTTTGGTTGGGATTGTCAATTTTGCCAAAAAGAGATCCCGGAACTGATCCAACTCAAACAAGATCTCAATGAGAGCTTTGAAGTCATCGCCATTGAAGGACAACAGTTTTCAAAAGAAGAGTCGCTTCAGTTTGTCAAAGAGTATGGTATCAATTACCCTGTCATTACCGGATCAGACTATCCGGAGTTTTATGATTTTCTTCAAATAGCTTTTCAGTGGCGTGGAGAGATTCCTTTAACCATTGTCATTGGCAAAAACGGAACCGTCTTAACATCAGAACTCGGTGCGCAATCTTATACGCTTTCAGAACTGCTCAAAGCATCCCTATTGACAGAAAAACAAGCAAACTGATATGAAAAGAGTACAACCCGTCACAATTGTCTTCTCACTCCTCTGCTCCGTTGCACTCATGGGGGATAGCAGCGGCGTAGGGTGTCGTCTCTCCATCGATACACCCAAGGAGAGTCATTGCAAAGAGCAGTCTCCTTTTGAGAACCATACCACCTCTCTACTCACTAATATAGAACTACTTCTCTTCCTAAAAAAGAGCCATCCCAGATCAATAAAATCACGCCAAACTTAACCCGTGTCGAACTCAACTACCAGGACCAACCCATAAAGATTGAACGGTCAAACAATCCCTATCAACAACAATGTCCACCCTACTGCATTCAGCCTATGCAAATCGAAAAGGTACAAACAATAGGAGAACTAGAAGTTTTAGATTATATACAATCTTTGAGTCAAAAAAGCAGTTCACTGTTAGTCGATGCCCGAACACCCTCGATGTATAAAAAAGGTACTATCCCAACAGCCATCAACCTGCCTTATACCCTTTTTGAATCCGATACAAAGCATAGAGATACCGTTCTGAGCCTTTTAGGAGCTACACAAAGAAAACAGCAATGGGAATTCAAAAATGTACGTGAACTCTTTATATTTGATAGTTCTCAATGGGACTTTAAAGCCAGTAATTTAATTAATCATCTAATCCAACTCGGCTATCCACAAGACCATATGCACTACTATCGAGGTGGGCTTATCAATTGGAAATTAGCCGGACTAACCCTTACCGATCACTCTGAAAGGTAAATCGTCTCTTCATGCACCATCGGCATTTTCGTCGTCAACGGTGCCACCTCACCTCGGCTTATCTTCTCTTCGATATCCATATCGACAGTCTGCGCAGTAGGTAACGAGAGAATATCCTCATCCGGCTTACTGTTTTGGAGCTTTAGACGATACGCTTCCGCCTCAGACAAGGTCGAAGCTTCAACTTGTGGGACAACTTCCTGCTGCACCTCTTTCTGTTCAGCTATAACTCTCTTCTCAACCCTGACGCTCTTTTTAACCTCTACAGCCGCTTTTGGTTTAACCTTGACGCTCTCTTTGGTAATAATAGGCTTTATGACCTCAGGTTTCTTCTCTATCGGTTTAACCTCTGCAATAGCTTTCAAATTATCCACGACATGATCCAACTCTGTTTCACTTATATTTTGATCTAAACTATCATCCTGCGATAATATCATCTCCAATTCAGAAGCCATCTCGACCGTACCCGAAACCACTTTAGTCGCATTGAAACCGTTGATCATCGAATAGTTCAATAGAGAATCAACTCTCTCTATATCTGAGATATTTATGACATCACCGGTGATTAAAAGTTTATGATCCGTAAACTCTATCGCACCACTGAGATATTTTTCTCTCAAAATAGGAATTAGCTTTTTCGTTAATACTATCAACTCTTTGTCATAAGATAAACTCGGGTCAATATTGACTTTATAATCTGTTTGCTCCTTAGGTAGTTCCTGTAAGAATTCCTCACCCATTTTTTCATCTATAAGTGTACCGGTAAAAGATATCTCCCCGCTTTTATTTTTGACCATATTATATTCTATTGATCTCTTTGGAATATCTAATTTCTGAGTCTCCTCAATCCTGTAGTGAGTAAATGATGAAAACGGTTTTTTTTCTAAAATATACCAAACGGATATAATCCCCAAGATTAAAATGGCAATTACTATTTTTTTTATCATCATTACTTTATTATTAACCTGAGTTCGACGGGATATCCAACCCATTCCAATACTCACAAAGAGTTAAAATATCTGCTAAAATAGCATCTCAAAAAGAAGACGTGATGCAAACAGATTTACTCGAAATTTTCAAAGAAGAGATATCAGAACAAGCAA
>JACXUN010000273.1 GCA_014763905.1 Campylobacterales bacterium | reverse complement strand
ACGGCTTCCAATTTCATAACCATTTTCCATACCGCTTCCGCTAAACTCAATCACACGACTTTTGCGAGTATCATCATATACATTGTTGAATGTGGCTCCGGCGGGATCATTATCATAGACATGCCATCGACTGCTACTGCCATCTTCAGCATCTTCATAGGTTCCTTCCGGCATCGGTTGAGCGATAATCGGTCGAGACAACATCTTTATATCATCAAGGAGTCCGGTTCCATGAATTTGAAAGCTATTGACTGAGAGTAGTCTGTTTTCCGGTTCATAGTTGCGAATATCCTGCTGTAGATCACGGGTTACGGTTTGCCAAAAGTTATTGATTTCACCATTTAGTCTCGTATCATAATTGACTCCGGCTAAGGGACCATGCCCTAACTCATGAAAAATAACCGTTCTGTTCTCTTCTTCAATCAATCCGCCACTGATATCTCTTTGACCTCGATTGACATAAAAGAGTGATCTTTGACCCAATGTCGTATTGACATCAATGGTGACCTCATATCCGTGATAAAATTTACTTTTCCATTGTATGATTTGATCCACACTATTATTGATATCATTGAGTCGATAAATACTCTCTTTATCACCCTCAAAAAAAAGAACATGTGCCTGAGTATTAAGTGTCTGATTATCCTCTGTAATACTCATCGCCGCTCCTTTACCCGCATCTTCTATAATATGCCAACGATCCAAGCCCTGCTCTCCATTTTCATAAACCGTCTCTTCCGGGTTATATAACAAGATATCATCAATGTACGCTTCCGAACCGCTATAGATAAAACCATCAACGGAAACGATATCATTGTCCGGTTCGGCATTTTTTAAATCTTGTTCCAAATCTTGGGTGTATGTTTTCCAAACACCTTTCCAGTCACTGCTGTTTCTCCCACCCAAACCTGTTAAAATGGCTGTTGGGTGACCCTCGGCATCCTGCATACTCTCATTATGAAAAAGATAACGTCTCGGCAGATCGTTATAAAAGAGATAACGCAACCCCTTGGTGGTATTGAGCAACACAAAAATAGTATACCGATCATAGACTTTCAATCTCCATGAAATTGTTTTTTCACTTCGATTATTCCATGCACTTGATGTCCCCGTATACCCCCCAAGTATACGCGAACCGCCATTCAAATAGATAACCCGACTTCCGTTACTATTACTATAAACGTTTTGAAAAGGATTAACCGAAGAATCATTCAAGATTCTCCATTGATCCACATTTCCATCCTCCGCATCTTCATAAACGGTGGTCGCATTGAGCAGTGTCGATAACAACAACCCTACCAATAATCCTATAATATATCGTCGCATTGCATTCTCCTATGCATTAAAAAATCAATTTCCAATCAATGCAATATCATCTACTTCACCGGAACCTCTTATCATAAAGCTATTGATTCTCGTGATGGTATTACCGGCTTCCGCACCGGCTAAATCCTCACTAAGGTTACGATTAAACGTTTGCCATCTTCCATTGGCGGCATTGGCTCCTACCCCTAATAGTACATATTGACCACTCAACCCTCTGTTATCGTCTCTTGGACTGTAGGTTAAATAGCGTCTGCCGTTGGCAGTTTCCACAGAGACAAAGATGGCAAATGTTTCACTATAGTTCAAACTCCAATTCAATTGACTATTTGGATTAACATCTTGATTAATATCAAAACGATACCCATCACTTCGTCCGTCTCCTGCTAATCTAATGACACGGCTCTGTTTATCGGCACTCTCCACATTGATAATACTCGCCGCTCCCGAAGTATTAACATAAACAGTCCATCCGTCTGTATTGCCATCTTCCGCATCTTCTAAGACCCCACCATCATCTGCAAATGTTCGTATATCATCAATACGCCCCGAACCACGGATCAAGAAGGCATGAAT
>JACXUN010000053.1 GCA_014763905.1 Campylobacterales bacterium | reverse complement strand
GCCCCTACACTCTGGGAAACCACATCGCACTTGACTTTGAAGAGATGATAAATCCGATCATCGGCTACCTCGTTGAGACACTCATAGTTCCCCATTCCTTTAGCGATAATCAAATCCATCTGATTATAGAGTGCCATAAATGCGTCGCTTGCCCGTTCATAGACCAGCCCCGGTGTATCGACTCCGCTATCGATAACGGTCGCGACACTCTCGATATCGATTTGGGTTGCTTCTTTCATCGTCACATCATTGATAATCGGACACCCGCGAACGGCATAATAGCATTGGAGATTGGGATATGCTTTGCCGATCTCTTCCAAGAGGAGCTTGTCAAATACGTGTTCACCGGCATTATCCCCAAGGATCATGAGTGAATCGGCTCTTTCCAGCCGTTCTAAAAATGCCGTTTCATCATCGAGTGTAAACGGCGTATGAAAAACCTTCTCAAACTCTTCATAGAGATCAAAATGAGTCGGGGTAGCAAAATCGATAACATTACCGGCAACCGCCGCTCTGATTGCTCCTTTGACTCGGTTCGGTTCCTGTTCTACACTTTGGCGAACGGAAGGGAGTAGTTTGATAGCCTCTGCCGTTGAATGGGCTTTCAACTGCTCATAAACATCCTCGACACCGATACAATCCGCTAACTTGGGATAGAGATCAGAAGCCGCAACTGGAGGAGAGACCTCATTATAGTGAGCAATCGCCGAAGAGGCGACATGGAGCAGCGATTTTGACTGCTCCTCGTCAAGTTTGAGATTTTTGGCGACACGGAGAGATTGGTTAAAGAGACAGGCTAAACAGTCTGATTTGAGATTCACTCCTTATCCTTGCTTTTTGAGTCTGTCTCTTTGTCCCCAAAAAAGATGAGGTGTTTGGCATAGATCATTCCCGCAACCGTTCCCAATACTACTACATAGACAACCCATGGATCACGCATGATAGCTCCTTATTTTATAAAGTTATTGTATCACAAAAATTTATCATCATACGGTATGTTTTAACGTTGCCAACAATCGATCACCCACCAGTTCCGTTACTTTCGCTTCATACACTTTTCCAAACTCAATAGGCAGATCAGCCGTATCATTGATCAAAATATCTCCATCGATATCTTTTGCCCATTGAATCGGTCGGGCGGAGAGGATCAACTCGTGTTCGTCGCTTTCACCTTCTAAGATTACTTCGATGGTTTGACCTACCAGTTTATTCAGTGAGTTGATCATGCTCTGTTGGGAGATTGCTTCGAGTCGATTGACACGAGCTTCGATCACCTCCTCTTCTACCGGTTTCATGGTAAAGGCAGGGGTAGTCTCTTCATTGGAGTAGGCGAAGACATTGAAGCGGTCAAATCCGAATGCTTCCATAAAGTCACATACCCGCTCAAACGCCTCATTACTCTCTCCTGGATGTCCGGCGATAATGGAGGTACGGATAAAGGCATTTTTTTTGGATTTCATACGCTCTAGCAGTTCAATCGTTTTGGCTTCACCGAATCCCCGTCGCATCAATTTGAGCATACCGTCATCGATATGTTGAATCGGCATATCATAGTAGGTTTGGAAGATTTGGGAATTGGCAATCCTGTCGATTAGATCAAAACTGGTGGTACTTGGGTAGAGGTAGAGAATCCGAGCGATTTGTACCCCTTCGATTGCTTCAACGGTATCGATGAGGTCGATGAGTCCATCTTTCATTTCGATATCGCGTCCGTAGCTGGAGGAGTCTTGCGAGATAAAGCTAAACTCATAAAATCCTTTGGCAACGAGGGCTTTGACCTCTTTTTCAATAGAAACAAGTGTTCGGGAGTGGAGTTTGCCCTTGAAACTAGGGATCGCACAAAAGGAGCAGTTTTGGTTACACCCTTCGGCGATCTTGATATAGGCGTGGCTATTGGAACCGGTGATGACCCGTTCGGCATTTTCATTGGCGAGGTAGACTTCTGGGGAGAAGGTACTTTTTTTCTCTGCGATCAATCGATCGATCTGTTCATAATCGCCCACTCCGGTAAAGATATCGATTTCCGGCAATTCGGCTTGTAGCTCCTCTTTATACCGTTCGCTCAGACATCCGCTCATGACCAAGATCGAGCCCTCTTTACGCTCATCATGTAGGTTGAGAATGGTATTGATACTCTCCTGCTTGGCAGCATCGATAAAGCCACAGGTATTAACGATAATCACATCGGCATCGGTGGCATCGTCGCTCAATTGATATGCCTTAAGCCGACCGAGCATCACTTCGCTGTCGACAAGGTTTTTGGTACAGCCGAGGCTGACGAGATGTAGTTTTTTGGTAGACAAAAATAACTCCATAAGTTAAGAAATATTGCCGTATTGTATCAAAATAATTTGGTAAATTTATTTTGGATATAATCTATTTTCGTAGCGTGGGCATTCTTGCCCACAATGAATGTAAAAATTATCTCTTTCGTGGGCAAGAATGCCCACGCTACTAAAGGTGATATCTTGCAGTTTATAAAATTCTTATTGGGTATATTTTTGGTTCAGAGCATTACCGTTGTTTTGCTCTTTTTGGCTCCAGAGATTATTGATTGGATTGATATGCTTCGTTTGGGACTTCCGCTACTTTTTGTGGCGGTGGTGGTTGCTTTTTGGTTTAGCTCTATTTCTGCTCATGCTAAAAAGGATGCCATTTACAGAGCAAAAGAGCAACACAATAAGGAGCGTGAAAAGTTGCAACTCAATGCCGAACGAGCCAAAACCCGTGTTATCAAACAGGCTCAAAAAGATATCGCCAGAGAAGCCAAAACGGCTCATGCCAAAGCCAATTTCAAAGTCGGTGCGGCATTTGCCGGTGCAATAGGGGTCGGAGGGCTTTTTGTGATGGCTCAGATGTTTACGACGGGGCTGTTGATACTGAGTGCAGCCGGCGGAGTGGTAGGTGGATATTATTGGCGAGGGAAGCGGGAGATTGCTTTGAAGCGAGATTATATTGAGATGGAGCATAAACCCACACGCTTTAATCTTCCGAAACCGTAGGGTTGGCTTCAGCCGACGATTTAAACAGAGACATTATTTTGCATCAGCTGAAGCCAACCCTACGGGAGCCATCTTCCAATTATTTGTATTGCTCCAAACGATCTATTCGATCTTGTGTCGTTGGATGGGTTCGGAATAAATTAGCAAAGCTGATATCTTTTCCGGTAAAAGGATTGATAATAAACATATGAGCGGTCTCATTGGAGGCATCATGCATCATACCGTGGGCATTATAGTTCTCCAGTTTAGCAAGAGCCGATTGCAGCCACTCCGGATGTCCGGTGAGATAGGCTGCACCGGCATCGGCTTTGTATTCTCGGCTTCTGCTGATGGTCATCTGAATGATCGAGGCAGCCATTGGAGCCAAAAACATCAAAATCAACATCACGATCACATTGGGTCGCTCTCGATCTCCGCCAAATATCATCCCAAAGTTGATGAGCATCGAGATCGCTCCGGCAATCGTCGCTGCAACGGTCGAAATCAAGATGTCACTGTGGTTGATATGGCTGATCTCATGGGCAATCACCGCCTCAATCTCTTCATAATCCATCAGATCGAGCAATCCTTCAGTCACCGCAACGGCAGAGTTTTCAGCATTGCGTCCGGTTGCAAAGGCATTGGGTATTTGATCTGGGATGATATAGACTTTGGGCATTGGCAGACGGGCTTTGTAGGTCAATCGCTCTACAATCTCCATCAAGTCAGGTGCATTATGATCTCCTACTTCGATGGCATGATAGTGAGCGAGTACACTTTTATCTGAGTTGTAGTACGCCCAAAAATTCATACCGACTGCTACCAGAAAGGCGATTATCATCCCTGTTTTTCCGGCTAACATCCCACCGATCCAGATAAACAGCAGGGTTAGAGAGGTTAATAGTAGGGTTGTTTTTATATTTTCTGTCAAATTCAATTCCTTTAATAATAATTTTTTATTATTTAGACTCTATTGTATACTTTTTATTTCAAAAAATCAAGATCATTGTGTGTGAAAAATTATCTACAAAAAATAATATTTTCGCTTAAAAATAATTTTTTTTACGAGGTTTTTTGTAGGCAAACTTAAACCAGTTCGAGTTTCCAAAAGAAACTAAAGAGACGGCAAATGCTCATTACCCAGCCAAGCCAAGAGCAGATAGAGCAGAATCGTCAGGATCGGTAATATCCAGATATACCAGTAGGCTCTCCCCCGCAAGATATAGATTATCAATCCTCCATACGCAAAAATCACCGCAACGATATGAGTTAAAAAAAGCGGAGCGATCGACCGCATCATATTTCCCACAATCGCCGTCGAGATAATCCCGCCCAAGAGGGCAGCTGAGATGAAAAATTTGGTGATATCGCGATCTCTTTTATAAAAAAGTACGATAGGTACAATGGCTGAAAGAATAGCGATGACAATGATGGCTTTCATTCTATAATCCTATCTTAAATTTTATCGACAACCTCGATACCTAAAATCTCCAATCCTTTTTTTATAACCTTACCGGTTAAGCTAGCGAGTTGGAGTCGGCTCATTTTGGTGGACTCTTCAACCCCCTCTTTGAGAATCGGATTCTGTTCATAAAACTTCATAAAGAGCGTTACCAGCTCATAGAGATAGGCAGTAATGGTGTGCGGTGTGGCTTCAACGGCGGCTTTGGTCAAGGTATCTTCAAATTTGAGCAGCATGAGAGCCAATCGATGTTCCAGTTCATCACCGATAATAATTGCACCGCTCAACTCCCCTTCATATTTTCTAAAGATTGATTGGATTCGGGCATAGGCATACTGCATATAGAGAGCGGTATTGCCATCGAAACTGAGCATCTTGTCCCATGAGAAGAGGTAATTGGACTCTCTATTGATACTTAGGTCGGCATATTTGACCGCACCGATACCCAGAGCCGTGGCGACGTGATCAAGATCGATCTCTTCTTGATTTTCCCGCTCTTTGATGGTTGCTTTAGCCCGTACGACCGCTTCATCCAGCAGATCGATCAGTTTGACGGTTCCGCCGTCTCGGGTCTTGAACGGTTTACCGCTCTTATCCATCATGGTTCCAAAGGCGATATGCTCTAGCTTGACACTTTCTGGTACCATTTTTGCCTTTTTGGCAATGGTAAAGACCTGTCTAAAGTGTTCGCTTTGTCGGGCATCTACCACATAACAGATACGATCGGCTTGAAGCTCTTTGGCTCGATATTCGAGAGCAGCGAGATCGGTGGTCGAGTAGAGATATCCGCCGTCCCCTTTTTGGACGATAATCGGGGTATCTGATCCTTCCAAGAAGACACACTCCGCTCCCTCTGACGTGGTGGAGATATTTTGGCTTTGGAGTGTGGTGATGACAGCAGGGAGTCGGTCGTTATAGAAACTCTCTGCCCGTACATCGTCACGTGTTAGGTTGACTCCCAATTTCTCATATACCTCTTCGCAGTGTCGTAAAGAGCTATCGATAAACTGTTGCCAGAGTTGGAGACAGTGAGTATCCCCTTGCTGGATTTTGACCACATACTCTCTCGCGGTGTCAGCAAAGGCTTCACTCTCGTCAAATCGGACTTTGGCATCTTTGTAGAATTGTTCGAGGTCTTTGAGTTCTTGATGAGAACTGTCGGTTCCTTGCTCTTCCAGATAGGCGATCAGCATTCCAAATTGCGTTCCCCAGTCACCGATATGGTTTTGGCGAATCACCTCGTCACCTAAAAATGCTAGCAGTGTTGCTAAAGTATCGCCGATAATACTAGAGCGGAGATGTCCGACGTGCATCTGTTTTGCCATATTGGGACCGGAGTAGTCGATGATCACTTTTTCCGGCTGTTCGACATATCCGACACCGACCCGTGTATCGTCCAGTATCGCACTACTTTGATCCGATAACCACGCATTGCTCAACCAGATATTGATAAATCCGGGACCGGCAACTTCTACTTTGGCGATCATTCCTTCGGTAGGAATCTGTTCGATAACTTGATTGGCGATCTCTCTTGGATTTTTTTTGAGCTGTTTAGCAAGTTTCATAATGCCGTTAAATTGATAATCCCCAAACTCCGGCTTACTCGCATCGGATATAATAATTTCTTCATCGCTTGGGATATCGGCACGCTCCAATGCGGCTTGGATAATCTGACTTAATTGTGATTTGATTTTCATAAATTTTCCATCAATAGGGTGAAGTAGGAGGCGTTATAGTGCCTAAAATATTGTGGTTCACTCAAGAGAGAGTGAACCGTGTGATGCAGCAAGATAATTATGCTTTTTTAACAGTATCTTTTGCTTCTGTTACCGCTGTTTTGGTCTCGTCTTTGATCTCTTTGACATCAGCAACAGTATTTTCTTCGTCATCTTTCATCGCTTTTTTGAAGTTTTTGATCCCCTTACCGACACCTTGTGCTAGATCAGGTATTTTTTTCGCTCCAAAAAGTAGTACCACGATCGCTAAGATAACGAGTAATTCAGGCATACTAGGCATTCCCATAATAAATTCCTTTGAATAAGTTTTGAAAAATTATACTTAATTTTTGTTAATTCTAAATAAATAGGAAAAATTATAGTTAATTCTCTAACCAATAGTGTATCAACTGGTTTAACTCTTCTTGATTTTGTTTGAGTCTAGCCGCATTAGCAACGGTAGCAAATTGATGAGAAGCTTTTTCCACCACATCATTGATAATGACAAAATCAAATTCCCCGATCGCTTTGATCTCCTCTTTAGCATTCTCAATACGTTTTTGAATCACATCATTATTATCGGTTGATCGGGCATAGAGACGTTTTTCCAGTTCGCTCAGAGAAGGAGGGGTGATAAAAGCAGAGGTGACATAATCACGCATCTTGGCACGCACCAGTCGATGTCCTTGGACATCGATATCAAAGATGACCAATTTGCCTTGGGCTAATGCCTCTTTGACCGGTTTGAGCGAGGTACCGTAATAGTTGCCGTGAACCGTTGCATACTCCAAAAAGGCACCCGCTTTGATATCCTCTTCAAACGCTTCACGAGAAACGAAGTAGTAGTCTACCCCATCCTGCTCTCCCGCTCTAGGTGAGCGAGTGGTAGTGGAGATAGAGAAGTGATAGGCTCCTATCTGCTCACTGGCATGATGGATAATTGTACTTTTGCCTGCACCGCTAGGACCGGAGAGAACCAAAATCGCTCCGTTCATTAGAGATCTTTTGGGAACTTGATGGTGATGTGAACTTTGGCACCCCGAAGGAATCGTCTCAGCTCATCAACCGGCATAGCCCCTAAAGTATGGGCTAGCAGTTCTGAACCTGCTAATTGATTGGCTGGAGCTGTCTCTTCGGGTACGATTTCACTTGGTTCCTCTTTGGTCTCTTTTTCTTTGCTCTCTGCATTAAGAAGTCCTCGGATATTAGTGACCTCTTCCATATCCAAGATTTTAGTTTGGTGTTTCTTTTCGACAACTTCAGTAGCAGCTAGTACAGATGCCGCTTCAAAATCAATCTCTTCACTGCTGTCCAGATCAAAATCTAAGAGATCATTCTCTTTCTTATTGTGATCACTGCTGTCAAGTTCAAAGAGTTCATGGGATTCTGTCTCTTTCTCATCTAACTCAAAAAGCGAATCGTCAAACGCTTTTGTTTCGAGGTTGGTATCTGTTTCATCTGATGATATTTCATCTTCAAAACTATCACTAAAATAATCACTTTCCGGTTTTTCTTCTTTTGAGGTCACTGCTTTTGGCTTTTCTTCCTCTTTAGGTGCTTCTTCGTCGGCAAAATTGATTGGGAACGCTTCGTCGAGGGCTAGATCAAAGGTATCTTTTTCCACGGAAGGTTCTACCACTTTTGGCTTCTCTTCCACTTTCGGCTCTTCTGTTACAGGAAGTTTCGGCTCTTCAAAGAGATCGAATTTCTCCTCTTGGTCTGTTGATGCCACTGCTGCTGCTGTGATTTCCGGCTCTGCTTCTAGTTGATTCAAATGCTCTTCTCTACCTTTGATCAATGCATCGAGATCGATGAGATCATCATTTGCTTCTGCTGTCTGCTCTTTTTCATGAATCTCCACTTTGGTCTTACGGATAATTGCCGATACCTCAGACGGCAAGAACGGCTTTAAGATCGTTTCATTGAAAAGCTCGCTTTCTACCTCTTCATTTTGAGCAAAAAAGAGAACTTTTTTCTCAATCCCCGAGTTGTTGAGAAGATTGGATATTTCACTATTATAGTTTTCCGAATCAACAAAAACAATATCATAATCACTGGCTCTTAGCTCTGAAACTTCCTGAATTTCATCTAAATCTACTTGCTCTTTTTTAGCACTCAGTGCCGTTAATCTTGATACTACAGGATTATGGTTTATTAATAAAATTTTCATTTTGGCTCCAAGGTTTATAACTAGGCAATTATTTTAGTATAATTCCCGTTTAATACAGTTTAATTAAAAATTATGGTTAAACAT
>JACXUN010000272.1 GCA_014763905.1 Campylobacterales bacterium | reverse complement strand
TTCTGTGGAATGTTCTAGTAAAGCAATTTTACTGGAAACAGCGAAAACCCCGGCTTGAAAGAGCTTCTTTTAAACTTTCATGGAACTGAAATTTGGTAGTTTTTTTGGAGATTTGCAAGTGGCTCGCTATCAAAAAATAATAAGAAACATAAAAACAACTGTTTCCAAACGTAACATTATGATAAAATTCTTAAAAAAATATCTCTTTTGTATCAAAAACGGAAATGGCCGTAAATAACCGTATTTAGGGCTAAAAAGGGCCATTTCAATAAGATTTATATATAAATATCTTTTATTTTCTTCCATTTCATCAAACTGCTTAAAATAATGATAAGATCCAGTGATATTTCATTTTTTATATTCAGATTCGATTTATTTTACCCCATCTATAATGATCCGAGTTGAAAGCACAGGCTTTCTGTCGAATTTCTGTGTTCGTAGGAGTATAAATGACACGTACAATTAAATTGGCTGTGGTTGCGGCATTGGCACTAGGAGCGACATCTGCATTTGCAACAAACGGTGACCACCTTATTGGTCTTGGCGCAAAATCGCGCGCCATGGGGGGAATTTCTATCGGTATGAGCCATGGGGCTGAATCTGGTATTCCAAATCCAGCACTGCTTGCAGGTATTAAGGGAACAGAGATTTCGTTCGGTGGTACGCTTTTCATGCCGAACGTCAAATATAATGCAAATTTAACCTCTCCACAAACTGACCCTGGTACTCAAGATAGCGCTGCTGATCTGAATGTTATCCCTGAAGTATCGGTCGCCAATAAGGTTGGTGATCATTTCTATTGGGGTGTCGGTATCTGGGGTACAGCCGGAATGGGGACGGATTACCGCAGTGAAGACGCATCTGCGTCGATGGAAATGGTAACGGCTCTGCAACTCATGCAGCTTGGTGTGCCGGTCGCTTATGAAATGAACGGTTTTAGTATCGGTTTCACACCTATCCTTCAGTACGGTGCCCTCGACATTAACTATAAAAATCCAATTGATGATTCTACTGTCGGTGCCGGTTCTGCTCAGGATCTGAAATTTACCTATAACGTTGGTCTCGCCTATAATGCCGGTGCGTTGACAGTCGGTGCCGCGTATCGTGCAGAGATCCCGATGAAGTACAAAGGCCAAATTTCCAATGCCGTAGGACCGTTTGCAGCAGTTGGTGTACCACCGATGGGGGACGAGCTGACTCAACCGGCTGAAATCGCCGTCGGATTCTCCTTTAAACTGACCCGTGAAAACACGATAGCCTTTGATTACAAGCAGGTCAAATGGGGCGATGCCAAAGGGTATAAAGAGTTCAACTGGAAGAATACGGACGTCTATGCTGTTGGTTATGAGTTCGCAACGGATGCTTTCGCACTCCGTGCCGGGTATAACCATGGTGCACAGCCAATTGAAGAGAAGACAGGCGGTACAGCAGCTGATGCCGCGATCAATATTTTCAACCTCCTCGGCTTCCCGGGGGTCGTTGAAGACCATATCACTGCCGGTGGTTCTGTCGCGTTGACGGATCAGCTTGCCGTTGATCTTGCAGTAACTTATGCGTTGGAGACAAAAGTCTCATTTGATACGAGCGGATTGAGTCCCACCATGTCAGGTGCAACCAATGAAGTGACGCACTCGCAAAGCGGTGTCACATTTCAGCTGACTTACAACTTCTAATCAAGCAAATCTTCTGCTTACTTTTCCGCCTTCTGGCGGGACCCTGACAATCTTGATGCTATGACATAGAATGGCAGCAATGCAATATTGCCGTG
Source organism: Campylobacterales bacterium (assembly GCA_014763905.1). Taxonomy (GTDB): domain Bacteria; phylum Campylobacterota; class Campylobacteria; order Campylobacterales; family Sulfurovaceae; genus UBA1140. Next base: position 166 of record JACXUN010000272.1, on the reverse strand, counting down.
CCGAATTTTTTGTTCTATACGGATGGAAGAAAAGACAATCACTCATATACGCATGAAGTTTGTCGATTGAGCCACTTGCAAATCTTTCCCTCAAATCATCCAGAAACTAGCATAGATTTCAGAATGTGAGTTAAACGATTGCATCTTAGGCATCTGTTTTGATTAT
>JACXUN010000052.1 GCA_014763905.1 Campylobacterales bacterium | reverse complement strand
GGTATATTGGCATTATACACAGCTGTCTGCATAGCCCGATTAATTTCGGCAATCGATATCTCATTTTTTGGGATATTGACTACCCCCGTCGAGTTGGTGCTTTTGATATACGCACCGGAGATTGATATGCTCGCAGCAGTGATATTGATTCCCGATACCCGCTTGGCATCATCGACAGCTTTCTTTATCGCTTTAGAAGCCAATTCGATATTGGTTATGGTACCTTTTTTGATCCCTTGGGATTTTGCAATACCATACCCGCTAATTTCGACATTACCATCTTGTTTGATTCCTATAATTGCACATATCTTTGTTGAACCGATATCAATGGCTAAGATGGGTTTGCTCAATTTAAATCCTTAGATATACTCTTTATTTATATAGTTCAGTAGGATATCTCTTGTCTAGTTCTTCCATTAAGTTAGACTGAAAAGTTTGCAGTTTTGCTTGATTCGCATTCTCTTCTAATCTCTCTGTCTCATTTTGGTCAATTGTGACTAATTTTTGGTCAACAATTTTATAAACAATCGCTTTATTTCCTATAGATATAATACCTTTTTCTTCCTCAGAAGTAAAGAGTTTTGAACTAAAGTTTGCAATTTCCTGTTCATTTAGACCCAAATTTTGTTTTGATATGTTATTTAAAGTCAAATAATCAGACAACTCTCCGGCTTCTGTATCAATGCCTGCAAGCTTCTCTTGAGCCAATTGTGAAAGTTTTTCTTGTACTTGATCTGCTTTATACTGACTCGTGACCTCATTTTTGGCTTCTTCAAAGGTTTTAGTACGCGGTTCAATAATATCACTGATTTTAATGGTGGTGTACTGCTTACTCACCACTTTTGGTTTTAAGATGTCACCTTTGAATTTGGTACTCACTTCACTCCAAACATCTCTTGGCAGTCTAAAATCATTAAGATCATAAGTTAATGTTTTTTCTTTTTCTATTTCACCTTTTTTGAAAGCGATATACTGTAAATTGGCACTCTTTTTAGATTTTTCAAGTTTGAGATCTACGGCAACTTTTTCTTTTGCTTCATCAAAACTTAACAGTTTCCCCTCTGCTCCAATATAGTTAAAGCTGTTCGCTTCATAGTGTTTTTGGAGCTCTTCATCACTCAAGTTGATATCATCGGTGCTGGTTGTAACCATATCAAAACTGTACTGTTTTGAAGTCTGATACTGATCTTTTCGTAACTCCCAAAACTCTTTGAGTTTAGCATCATCAACGGTAATGTTGACATCACTGCTTGAAAATACGATGTATTTAATCTGATCACCGATTTCAAACGGTGTGGTAAACGCGGCTTGTTCACTTTGTAATCCATTTACATCGAGAAGTTTAAGTGTCTTTTCGATAATGACATTATCTCGTAAACTTCCCTCAAATGTTTTGGTAGAGAGTCGACTATTGGTCAAATAGTTATCATAAATGCTTCGATCAAATTGACCATCTTTTTGAAATGCTGGGATACTAGCCAGCTTCTCGGCTACCTCTTGGTCTGAAGCAACGATACCAAATGATTCGGCGAGATTTAAAATCTTGGCTTGGGCTGCCATATTGTCAATAACTTGTTGTTGGAGTCCCATCTTTTTGGCTTGCTCTTCATCAAATTTGCCTTGAAACATCTGATTGTACCGACTGTATAAATTTTGGTACTCCATATGAAAACGATCACGATTGAGTTCTTGGTCACCTACATGTCCGATACTGTTGCTCTTGATACTATAAGAAAATCCGTAGGTTCCTCCCATAAAAATAAATGAAATGGTTGCGATCCAAATCGTAACAACCAAAAATTTGTTGTGCTTTTGCATCCAGCTAATCATGTCAAAATTACCTTAATTATTGAATTTGCATAATTTTAGTCTAGTTGTTATTAATTATCAATGAATTAGCCGTTAGAATGGGAAGGTAAAGGTTTAAAACCTTTAAAGAAAAATAAGGATTCATAAGAATGCTTAAATAGTAACATTATTTGATGATGCTGCTCATGGTCAAAAGTTTGCAACTGTTTTCAAGGACCGCTATATTTTTGACCATCTCTGTCAGATCTCTGTGATAAGAGAGTACCCCAAAACCTCGAATAAGCAGAAGCTTTTGTGTACTGTTTTGAAAAAAAGTAGCAATCTCATCAGCAGCTCGTTCGTTCCAATCGTGATAGTTTTTGGGATCATAAATACTCACCTCACTAAAAGTTTGAAAACCATAGTAGTCCTGCGGTATCACGTTGGTATTGATGAGCGAATAGGCGGTTGCAAAAGGTGGCATAGTATAAGCGATATATTTGGCGTTAGGGAGTGCTCGATAGATCTGCTCATGGATATCCACATCGCTACTCGCCTCATGCCAGCGATAATCTTTACTCTCCACACAGTTTAACTCGATGAAATCTTCCTCTTCCATCTCATCTAAAATGGCTTTTTTGCGATTGATAATAAAAGAGTTGACCGAAGTTCGTGCCGAGATTGAACCATGAAAAACACCAAAATAGTTTTTTTGAAACATTGAGTTAGATATGTGTTTGATTTCATTGAGCAGATATCTGTCCATACAAAGCCTTATAAACGTTACTGATTTTTTGGTATTATATCATCAAAAAAAATAGACTTCTTGTCAAAGTTATAGTTTTGGTCAGAAGTTGAAAGAAAAACGAAAAGTGAAAGATCAAAATAGTCGAAAAAGTCCACATATTCCCGTTCTGTTTAACGAAGTACTGGAGAGTTTCGAGGGAATAAAACCGGGATATTTTGTTGATTGCACTTTAGGATATGCCGGACATTCCGAAGCGATGCTTCAGCGTTATGAACAGATACAGCATATCGGAATAGACCGAGATGATGAAGCCTTAAACTTTTCGCTCAGTCGGCTGGAGTCTTTTGGGGATCGTAGCCGGCTTTATAAAGGTACTTTTGCCACCCTATTACCTCAATTAGAAGAGCGTCCGATAACGGGTATCTTGGCCGATTTCGGTGTCTCTTCGCTTCAGCTTGATAAGATGGATCGAGGATTTAGTTTTGAGAGTGCAACACTGGATATGCGTATGGATGCCGGTGCGGCACTGAGTGCGTATGATGTGGTCAACCATTACGGTCAAAAAGAGTTAGAGTATATCTTGGATCAGTACGGTGAGGTACGCCCCTATAAAAAAGTGGCTCGTGCTATTGTCGAAGCACGCAGTAGAGAGCCTATTCAGAGTGCCAAAGCCTTAGCCGACATAGTAAGTCGAGTCATTCCCAAAGGGGGCAAGATTCATCCGGCAACTTTGACGTTTCAGGGCATCCGAATCGAGGTTAATAATGAACTGGGTGAGATTGAAGGTCTTCTTGATACCTTAGAAGCCAAAGCCAAACAAGGTGAACTAGAGGAAGCCATTGTGGCTCTCATCACCTTCCACTCACTTGAAGATCGATTGGTGAAAAATCGCTTCAAGAGATGGGCAAACAGCTGTATCTGTGATCCTCATGCGATGCGTTGCACTTGTGGGAATAATCACGCATTAGGCAAACCGCTGGCACGCAAACCGATCACCGCTTCCCAAGCGGAGCTGAAACAGAATGCACGTTCCCGAAGTGCCAAATTGAGAACATTTATCTTTAAAGGATAGCGATATGAAACCGGTAAGCCGACATAAACCCCAACAAGAGAACGGTGTCACCACGAGTATGATACTCATTACGATCTTTTCGATGGCATTAGCTTTGCTGTTGACGCTGCCTAAAATCTATCTGAATAATCAAATCTATTATGAGAGTCGTAAGATTGCTCAGTATCAAACCGTTGCTCAGACACTTCGAGAGGAACATGAGACGATCAAAAACAGACTAGAAGCGATCAAATATCAAGATCATGAGAGTAATTTGGAGTAATCACGGATGCGACGCTTTTTAGAGTTTGCTATTGATAAAGCAGTATTGAATCATGTTTTTATGATTTTTATGATCGTTATGTCGATCTTCGCATATAAGAATATTGCCAAAGAGATATTCCCTCCTTCAAGACTCGATCAGATTTCGGTCAACGGCGGTTATGTGGGTGCGAGTGGGGATGTACTAGATAAGATGGTGGTACGAACCATAGAGGATGAGCTGAAGTCACTCTCCGATATCGATACGATCTATACCACGATCCAAAACGGCTTTTTTATGATCAACGCCGATATCAAAAGCGGGAGTGATCCCCAACTGGTTCTGGGTGATGTCAAAGATATCATCTCCAATACCAAACGTGATCTCCCCTCCGATATGGAGGAACCGATTGCCAAAGTGGTGGAGCATGACTTTCCGTTAATCTTGGTCGCCATATCGGGTGATGTCGAGACCAAGGTGCTGATCGATGCGGCGAATGAACTCAAAAGCCGTATGGCTATGATTCCCAATCTGAGCGGGATTACGATTCGCGGAGAATCGGATGAAGAGATATTGATTACCCTCGATCAAAAAAAGATCGATGCCTATAGACTCTCCAAAAGTGCCGTCTATCAGGCGATCTCTTCACTCTCTTCGATCTTCCCTGTCGGAACGGTTAAAGAACAAGGAAACCATCTCTATATCTCCACGATCAATGGAGAAAAGAGTAAAGAGCTGCTGGAGCAGACTCTCCTCACCGTAGGTGGCAAACGTTTCTATCTGCAAGATATCGCCGAGGTTCATTTCGGTCTGGGTGATCCCGATCAGCTTTCGCATTTTAACGGCAAACCCAATATCTCACTCGATATCAAAAAGACCAAAGAGGGTAACGCTATTGCACTCACCAAAGAGATACGCAAAATCTTAGCCGAATTCAATCTCAAATATCAAAACCAACTCACCTTTGAGGGCTATACCGATACCTCCGTATGGATCAAAAACCGTTTGAATCTGGTCTCTTCCAATATTCTTTTTGGATTGATTTTGGTTATTTTGGCACTTTTTTTGACCCTCAATTTCCGTATCGCCATTATCGTCGGAATCGGGATTCCGGCATCGTTTATGATCACCCTGATCTTTGCCGATATTATTGGATACAGTCTCAATATGCTGACCCTCTTAGGTGCCTTGATCGCACTGGGAATGTTGGTGGATGAGGCGATCGTTGTAGCGGAAAATATCTATCGCCATATCGAGATGGGCAAATCACCTCGTGAAGCAGCCATTGAGGGATCATTGGAGATGTTCCCGGCGGTTTTGACGGCAACATTGACCACGGTATTTGCCTTTTTGCCGCTTTTGATTTTGAGCGGTAAGATGGGAACCTTTATGCAGGTGCTGCCGGTTATGATCTCCATTCTGCTTTTGAGTTCTCTTCTGGAAGCATTTTATTTCTTGCCGCTTCATGCCAAAGATTTTTTCTCGATAGGCAAGATAGAGGCGATTCATAAGGAGAAAGAGAATGCCTTTTGGCGAATCAGCAGTGCCATTTTTCAAGGGGTTCTCAGTCGATTGCTTGAACATAAAAAAGCCTCACTCTTTGGCACGGTGCTTGTCATTATCCTCTCAACCATCGGCATGGCACTGACTACCAAGTTTCAGCTTTTCCCGACCTTTGATGTACAGCAGATTTTTCTCAACGGCAAGGTCAATATCAATAATGAATTAGAAGAGACCGAACGTTATGTGAGTCAAATCGAAAAAGCCCTGCTGACCCAGCTTGATCAAGAGTCGGTCGATTCGGTTACCTCCATTATCGGATTTAGAATGAACCCGGATCAAACCGTCGATACGGGCGAAAATCTGTTTCAAATCTTTATCAATCTCCACGAAAAAGCTCCGGAGAACTTCTTTGACCGTTATATCAATCCGGTTTTTTCCATCGAATATGATGACAGCGATATGATACGTGAACGAAAAGCACAAGAGATTGTCAAAGAGGTGAGTGAGAAGATTCTGGTCGATATCCAAAAACTTAAAGAAAATGACAAAGAGGTTTTTGAAGAGTTCAATGTCTTCGCTCAGCAAACCGGAATCGTCGGACATGATATCGAGATCGGTTTTTCCGATGCCAATGAGACCAAAGTCTTGGAAGCCCTAAAACGGCTCAAATCCAAACTGGCAGAGATCAAAGGGGTTCACGATATCGGTGATAATGCCGATGAGGGAGAAAAAGAACTCAAACTCCGTGTCAATGAGTATGGGCAATCGCTAGGACTCAGTGAGGGGTATATCACTTCCGCCCTGCGTGGTTCCTTTTTCAAAGGTGAATATGCCAAAATGTTCAATGACGAAGGGTTAGTCCGGGTCAAGATCGAAGATCTCTACAAAGATCAAAACGGCAGCATTGACAACTTCCGTCTTACCACGCCTGAAGGAGAGGTCGTCGTACTCAAAGAGGTATGTGACTTCTACTACCAACGCAGTTATGTCCGTATCTTCAAAGAAAACGGTGAGAAGGTCCGCTCAGTTTTTGCCCGAGTAGACAGTGAAGTGATCGTCGCTACCGAAGTGATGAAGCAACTGCATCCGACACTGGATCAACTGCAAGCCGAGGGGATCAAGGTGATTATCAAGGGAGAGGAGAAAGAGAATGCCCAGATGAAGCGGGAAATGATACAAGCCTTCTTGATTGCGATGTTCCTGATCTTTATTACTTTGGTTTGGATGTTTAACTCTTTTGTCCAGCCGTTGATTATCGTTTCGATTATCCCCCTCTCTATTTTGGGTGTCCTAATCGGTACCAAAGTTATGGGTCTCCATCTTACCATGCCAGGAGTCATGGGTATCATCGGATTAGCCGGGGTAGTGGTTAATGACGGATTAATTATGCTCAGCTTTATCCGAGAGACCCAAAACCATAATGAGCTATTGACCAAAGCCAACCAACGGTTGCGTCCGATTGTACTGACTTCAGTTACGACGGTATTGGGACTTTCCTCACTCATCTTCTTTGCCAGTGGTCAAGCGTTGATCTTACAGCCGATGGCAGTGAGCTTAGGATTTGGTATCGCTTGGGCGACAATCCTTAACCTCTATTTTGTTCCGTTAATGTATGCGGTGATCTACCGAGTCGATCAAAATCAAAAGAAAGGAATTGGACTATCATGATAGAAACCTTAGCCAAAGCAGGATTTGCGTATATTTTTCGGTTTGTCTTGTTTATTTTGTTGGGAGTGGTGATTAATGTCGGATTGGCACTTATCTATTTTAAAAACTTCACTGGATTTTCAGAGATTCACGGCGTATTACTGGGGTCAATCAGTTTGATAACCGTCGTTGGATTTCCGATTATCTGGTTTATCCTTGCCAAAAAAACCGCTCTGCTAGTCGCCATATTTAAAGCAGTCGATGAAAACAAAGATGATCTGGTTGCCTATATTATCGATACCTTTTTAGCCGAAGACAATCGATCCAAAATAGCCGATTTTGACCAGAAGTTCTCCGAACAATCTCGTGTCACACAGATCATTCTCAACTTCTTTTTTGATCGTTTTGACTTCTTCGGTGATGTCCAGCGTCTACTGAGTGAACAGAACTACACCGATACCGAACTCAAAGCCAAGATGGTCGAAGAGCTGGAGGCAAAAGAGATTTATGAAGAGTGGAAACCCAGCTTCTGGACACCGATTGTATTAATCATTGTCAATATCGGAATCGTGGTTTTGGCAACGCAATTTTTAGGATAGTTATCGGGTTTTCATAACCCTAAAACTCCTCTTCCTCACTCTCAAATTCGGCTAAAGATTTCTCATATTCGATTCGCTCCAGCTCTTCATCACTCATCATCATGATTTTAATCTTTTTGGTGAGATGGGTTCGATCGGGAAGTTTGGTCATATAGAGGTAGGTTCCATAACTCATTGCCAAAATGGTCAAAATCAAAATACTCTTTTGAGGTAGTGTAAATTTTTGAACGGGGTCTTTGATCTGGATTTCACATACACCACCCGGACAGTGAGTCGCTTTCTCTTTTTTGATGAGATTAAAAATCTTGCACCCTAGACAGATGGAAAATGCCGCTTCAAAAAAGAGTAGTGCCATACAGATCAGACAGACCAAAACTTTGATCGGATTGGGCTGAAAGTCGATGACCAAATAATAAAACATCGGCCATGCCAATATAAAGCCCAATATCCATGCGAAACGTTTTTGTGCGGCACCGACATACTCAGGAGTTTGATTCTGTACAAAAAAACGTCCCAACAACAGACTTGGAGCATACCGTGGCTGGATAATTCTCATCGTAAAATCGATGGCAAAAAAAGTAACAAAATATTTGGAAAATACAGCTGTACCGAGCATTACCCCATTGGTCAAGCCTAAAAATGCCCCAACAAACAGTATCGCAGCGGCTGCCCTCGCCTCTCGTTCATTTAAGACTCTAACCTCATATCCGGGAACCTTTTCCCCATAAGCAAAAAACTCTTTCACACACATCCTTTAAATGAAGGGAACTTTATAACCTGAGTTCGACGGGATATCATAGTCACAGCTTTACGAGGTTTTTTGTAGGCAAAGTCAAATTTTTGCGAGACTAACGAGTTAATTCAAAAAAATTTGGCGAAGCATACAAAAAACCTCGTAAAGCCCGAAGGGAAGCCTAAAAATAGGCAATCTTCAAAAAATAAAAT
>JACXUN010000051.1 GCA_014763905.1 Campylobacterales bacterium | reverse complement strand
AAAAATAGGTAAGATTTGAAAAATCAAAATTCGTAGGACTAGCCGTAGCTAATTCAAGAATTTTATTTTTTGAAGATTGCCTATTTTTAGGCTTCCCCTTATCTTTTTAGGAAGCAAGAAGAGCCTAAAAAAGTTGTCAATGAAAAGCATACTCCGACAATTGAATCTCCAAGTGAGTCGAGTTCTAAAGGGGGGAAAGTATATTTTTGTTGCCTTATTGATATTGATGGGTTTGTCTGTCTGGTATATATGTTTTACTCTATGTCCGTTGTGAAGAGCTTTGAGGTATCGGATTTTCGTACTTTCTAATCAACAACATGCTACACTACTCTTTAAATAGTCTAAAGGGAGTAAAGCATGTCGAAGCATCTAAAAATAGCCATTCTCGGAGTCGGCGGAGTCGGTGGGTATATCGGAGCGAAATTAGCTCAAAACGGTCACGATGTGACACTCATCGCACGGGGAAAGCATTTTGAGGCGATCAAGCAGCAGGGATTGCATGTTAATGATAATGGAGAGACGTTCACCGTTCATCCGCAACTGATTCATACTGAGGATAGAGAGGCTCTGAAAAATGTCACGTTTGATGTGGTTTTTATCACGACCAAGAGTTATGATTTTCAAAATGCCTGTGCGATCATCGCCGACTCTCTCCATGCATCAACCCTGATTATTCCTCTAGCCAATGGAGTCAACCATAAAGCCGAATTGCAAAACTACCTCCACACCGGTATCCTATGTGACGGATGTGTCTATATTCTCTCCAATATCGAATCGTACGGAGTAATCCACAAAAAGAACGAGACTTTTTATCTGCTCTTTGGGAGTGAGCGTGAGGATGAGAAGTTTACGCTGTTGGCAGAGCTTTTAAATGCGAGTGGACTCAGAAGCAAGTACAGTAATACCATCGAATACGACTGCTGGAAAAAGTATCTCTTTATCGCTCCGTTTGCCACCTTGACCTCCTATTTTAAGCAGCCGATAGGGTATGTCGTCAAGGAAGAGCGAGAACTTTTAGATGCCGTATTGGCAGAGATCAAAGCGGTCGCCAATGCCTTGGCGATACCAATTAGTAAGGAGGATATCGCCAAAGTGATACGCCAAGCTGAAAATGTCCCCTATGACTCCAAGACCTCAATGCAGATCGATTTTGAAAAAGGGCATCAGACAGAGCTAGAGGTATTATGCGGCTATATCGTACTGGAGGCAAAACGACTGGGAATTGAGGTGGTGAATATGGAGAGAATGTATGGGGAATTGGTGTCGCTGTAAAGAGGATGAACGCATCGATTTCTTCGCAATACTCCCACATGGGGATTATCTACAAAGAAGGTAATGAATCTATCTTAAATTAGTTAAAAATCACCCGATGCTCCACCATAGCACAGTAGTTCTGTACCACAGCAATGCCTGCTGCTTTGGCTTTGGCAGCGGCTTCATTGTTGACAATCCCGATTTGCGTCCAGAGTACTTTGATATCACCGCGTTTGATACAGGCATCAGCCACCATATCCACCACTTCCGGTTTTCTGAAAACGACAACCATATCAACCGGTCGGTCGATCTCTACGAGACTTCGGTAGACCTTTTGACCTAAAATCTCATCTTCTTTTGGATAGACCGGGATCATGTCATATCCGACTTCTACGAGATATTTGGCAACTTTATTACTATCTTTGGTCGGGTTGGGAGAACAACCGATGACGGCGATCGTTTTGCAGGTTTCAAAATACTCTTTCATCTGTTCTATATTGGAGTTTACGAGTGGGATTGGACATTCCATAAAAATCTTTTCCTTTTGCTATAATTTCAACACTATAATAACTAGGAAAAATTAATGTTAGATTTAAAATCGATTGAAAAGGCAAACCAACGGGTGCAAAGTGTAGCACATCGTACGTCTTTCTCCTATGCCCCGATCTTAAGTGAACTCAGCGGGTATGAAGTTTATCTCAAAAAAGAGAATCTCCAACGTACCGGAGCGTTTAAACTGCGGGGTGCGTTTAATAAGATTGCGACTTTGATTGAAGCCGGACAAGAGGGCGGGGTCGTCGCTGCCAGTGCCGGGAACCATGCTCAGGGGGTGGCTTTTTCTGCCAAACATTTCGGTATTGAAGCCACAATTGTTATGCCGGACTCTACACCGCTGACCAAAATTCAGGGTGTGAGACGGTTTGGGGCAAATGTGATTTTGCATGGGGCGAACTATGATGAGGCGTATGCCTATGCAATGAACTATGCGACGGAGCATCAACAGGTCTTTGTCCATCCCTTTGCTGATGATGAGGTGATGGCGGGGCAGGGAACCGTGGCTCTGGAGATGCTTGAGGATCAGCCCGATTTGGATGCAGTCATCGTACCGGTTGGTGGCGGAGGATTGATCGCTGGAATGGGTGTGGCGATCAAAGCAATCAAGCCTGAGATGAAGGTTATCGGTATTGCGGCGGAGGGTGCTCCGGCGATGAAACGTTCATATGATAACAAAAAGGCGGAGGGAACTGCTAGTGTGCGTACGATTGCGGATGGGATTGCCGTGCGGGATGCCTCTCCGATTACCCTTGCCCATATCTTGAATGTGGTAGATCAATTGACATTGGTTTGCGAAGATGAGATTGCGGCGGCGATTTTATTTTTATTGGAGAAACAAAAAGTATTGGTCGAAGGAGCCGGATCGGTCGGTGTGGCGGCACTGCTTCACGGTAAACTTGATCTGCCAAAAGGTTCCAAAATCGGTATTGTGCTTAGCGGCGGTAATATCGATGTCACGATGCTCTCGCTTATTATCGAAAAAGGTCTTGTCAAGAGCAGCCGTAAAATGAAGCTTAGCGTCATTATGGTGGATAAACCGGGATCGTTGATGCACTTTACGGAACTATTAACACAAGTGAGTGCCAATATCGTTCAGATCGGTTATGATCGAACTTCTATTAATTTGGAATTCGGGGATGCGGTTGTTTCGGTTGATTTGGAGACCAAAGGCGAGGAGCATCAAGAGCAGATCCGAACGATTTTACGTGAGCATGGATTTATGTTCAAAGAGCTGCATTAGGTAGCGTGGGAAGAAAAGTAGAATGAGTAAACATATTGTTGCGATTGACCTAGGGTCTAATAGTATCCGATTTCTAAAAATGGCATGTGCGACCAGAGCATTTGTCGGTGAGTTTCACAAAACGGTGAAGACCGCAGACGGTTTAGCCCAAACAGGGCTTATTGGTGAAGGAGCGATAGAACGTATCGTCAATGCGATTCATGAAGCCAAAGCGGTCATCGATTTTAGTGATGCTACGATCAAGGCGGTCACCACCGAAGCGATTCGCCGGGCAAAAAATGGAGAGGAGATACTCGATCGAATTGCGGAACAGACCGGTGTACGCTTTGAGATTATCGACGGCGAAGCCGAAGCACGATATGCGTTAATCGCCGTACAAAATCGACTTCAACTCTTGGGCAGAGAGCCGAACAGCTTTATGCTTATCGATATCGGTGGCGGTTCGACGGAGCTAATTTTCCATTATGGCGATACCACGATCGATCGAAGTTTTCAACTCGGTATCGTCACTTTGACTCAGCGATTCGGTGAATTGGAGGCGATACGCGATGCAATCCCTGAAGTGATGCAGCCGGTCAAAGCCTTTTGCGATGAGGTCTATGCCCGATACGGTGAAGTAGAGATGTTTATCGCTACCGCTGGAACACCGACAACCATTGCTGCGATGAAACACGGGATGACCTACAACACCTATGATCCTGAGAAGATTCACGGTACCGTATTGACCTTAGAAGATTTACAGAATCAATTAGTCCAACTACTGGCAATGGAGGTGGAAAAGCGAATTGAGATTGTCGGAGTAGGGCGTGATGATCTGATCGCTTCGGGAGTATTGATCTATGAGGAGCTGTATCGTATCGGCGGATTTACGGAGTCGATGGTCGTGGATGATGGGGTACGTGAAGGGGTGGCTTTTGATGAGTGTGAGAAAAGTAAAGTATTGACATTTGAAAAACAATAATATAAATCAAAAACAAAACCTACTAATAATCATCTCCACAGACAACATCGACTCCATCCTAAAATTTCCCTTACTTTACGGTGGGGTATCCATCCCCAGAGGGTATTGGAAACGGGTACACATTATGTTTTGGGGTGCATCGATTAGAGTGGCTCAGAGCAATGAAGCGGTGCGAGAGAAAGTGGTAGCCATACAGAGAGACGGTGTGGAGTTTAGCTCGTGTATCGTGTGTGCGGAAGAGTATAATGCTGTGGCTGAACTGGAAGCGATTGGGATTGCCTGTGTGCATACGGGGGAGCTGCTGAATGAAGCGTTGCAAAACGATAGGCTTTGGGCAACCTTAACCATATAGTCATCTTGGCGTAGCCTTACCATTGAAATAGCCCATAATTTAGACAAAATTTATCTATTTTAGATAGAATCAGCGACTAAATAAATAAATTGGAGCAGTTCATGAAGATGAATGGTGCACAGATGGTTTGTGAGGCACTGATAGCCGAGGGTGTTAAGACCGTATTTGGTTATCCGGGTGGTGCAATCATGAACGTTTATGATGAGATATATAAGCAGGATGGATTTGAACACATCCTCAATAGGCATGAGCAGGCAGCGGTTCATGCGGCTGACGGATATGCGAGAGCGACGGGTGAAGTCGGTGTAGCAATGGTTACCAGTGGACCAGGATTTACCAATGCGGTCACCGGATTGGCAACCGCCTATATGGATTCGATTCCGTTGGTGGTTATCTCGGGACAGGTTCCCCTCTCTTTGATCGGGACCGATGGATTCCAGGAGATTGATGCAGTCGGAATTTCACGACCGTGTACCAAACATAACTATTTGGTTCGGGAACTCAGTGAACTTCCACGTGTCCTCAAAGAGGCATTCCATATCGCACGAAGCGGAAGACCAGGACCGGTATTGGTCGATATCCCTAAAGATATTACGGCAGAGTTTGGGGATTTTGTTTACCCCGATAGTGTCAATATCGAGAGTTATAAACCGACCGTCAAAGGAAATAATCGGCAGATCGATAAAGCAGTTGAAGCGATCATAAAAGCTAAAAAACCCTTACTATATATTGGTGGGGGTGCAGTACTCTCCAATGCCAGCGATTTGATTCGTCAATTGGCTGAAATGACACAAATTCCTGCGGTAGAAACATTAATGGCTCGCGGGGTTATGGGAGACAGCAATCCGCTACTTATCGGTATGTTGGGGATGCATGGAAATTATGCTTCGAATATGGCAATGAGTGAAACGGACTTGGTTATCGCACTGGGTGCCAGATTTGACGACAGGGTAACGGGAAAATTGAGTGAGTTTGCCCGATATGCTGATATCATTCATGTCGATATTGATGCGGCGAATATCGGAAAATTGGTTGATGTAGACTATCCAATCGTCGGGGATCTAAGAAATGTTGTTGAGAATATGCTTACCGGTCTCGAAGGGGCGGTTAAACCGGCACGTTATAGCGATTGGCGAGAGATTCTCAATCAGTATGATACGCTGCATCCGCTCAGTTTCCAAGACAGTGATGAGGTGATCAAGCCGCAGTGGGTTATCGAACGTATTGGTCAATTACTTGGAGAGCAGGCGATTATCACCTCAGATGTCGGTCAACATCAGATGTGGGTGGCACAGTACTATCCGTTTGATCGACCGCGTCAGTGGATCAACTCAGGTGGATTGGGAACCATGGGATTCGGATTCCCGGCTGCGATCGGAGCCAAGCGGGGATGTCCGGATAAAACGGTTATCAATATTACTGGTGACGGATCAATTCTAATGAATGTTCAAGAGCTGGTCACGGCTGCCGAGTATAAGATACCAGTTATCAATGTTATCCTCAATAACCATTTCCTTGGGATGGTACGGCAGTGGCAATCATTTTTCTATGATCAACGATACTCGGAAACCGATTTGAGTTTTCAGCCGAATTTCAAAGCTTTGGCTGAAGCGTGCGGTGGTATTGGATATGATGTTACGACCAAAGAGGAGTTTGATGCGGCATTGCAGGATGCGATTGAACAAAACAGAGTTACTTTTATCAATGTAGCAGTAAATCGGTTTGAAAACGTACTCCCGATGGTTCCAGCAGGCGGTGCACTCTACAACATGATCTTAGCAGATAAAAAGGAGACAAAATGATGGCTGAAACAAGAAGAGTTATATCGGTTGTTGTTGAAAATGAAAGTTCTGTACTTTCGCGTGTCTCCGGTCTATTTGCCGGTCGTGGGTATAATATTGATACGTTGACGGTCGCTCCGTTACCGGGAACCAACCGTTCGCGTATTACGATTGTCACCAAAGGCAATGAACGGATTTTGGAGCAGATCACCAAGCAGCTTCATAAGTTGATTCCGGTCTATAAAGTAGTCGAGCATGAAGAGATGATCGAAAAAGAGATGGTGTTGGTCAAATTCCCGATTGAGGAGAGTTTAGCCGATATTCAGGCTCTCTGTGAAGCTTATAACGGCGGTATCGTCAATGTCGGTGTTCATATGATTATCGGGATGGTCGCCGATGAGCCGAATCGTATCCGACACTTTATTGAAGCGACGAGTCGATACAATCCAATCGAAATCGTACGGGGCGGAGTAGTCGCGATTGAGCGATAAAATATTATTTCTCCTCTCGTGGGAAGTATGCTTTCTTGGAAAGGGAACGTATGAAAAAATATCTATTAAGTGAAATCTGCAACGAGATTGGGATAGTCTTTGAGGGTGAAGATCGCACCATTGATGGACTTCATACACTCAGTGAAGCGACAGCGACTCAATTGAGCTTTTTTAATTCGAGTAAATATAAGCATCAACTTCCTGAAACCCAAGCGGCGGCTGTTTTAATCGAAGAGCAGTACGCCGATCTGCTGCCAAGCGGTACGGTTGCGTTGATCACCGCTGAACCCTATTTGAAACTGGCTTTGGCTTCTAAACTCTTTGCACACACGATCAAAACCGCTTCAGAAGCACCGACTATGGGAACAAATTGTGATGTTTCACCACAAGCTGCTTTTGGAACTGGTGTAGTACTGGGTGACAATGTGACCATTATGGCAGGCTGCTATGTGGGTGATAATGTAACCATCGGATCAGGAACCCTGCTTCATCCGAATGTTACCCTCTATCATCATACCCAAATAGGTCAAAACTGTATCATCCACTCCGGTACGGTGATTGGTTCAGACGGTTACGGTTTTGCTCATACGCGAATGGGTGAACATGTCAAAATTTATCAAAACGGTAATGCCGTGATTGAAGATGATGTTGAAATCGGTGCCAACTGTACGATTGATAGAGCGGTATTTGGTACGACCATTATCCGCAAGGGAACCAAGATGGACAATCTCATTCAAGTGGCTCACAATTGTGATGTAGGGGCTCATTCCCTCTTTGCCTCGCAAGTGGGACTCTCCGGTTCGACAACACTCGGACGCAATGTAATCATGGGTGGACAAAGCGGTACCGCCGGACATCTCAGTATCGGAGATTTTGCGACGATCGCTGCTAAAGGCGGTGTGACCAAAAGCCTAGATGGCGGTAAAACCTATGCCGGTTTCCCGGCTATCGATCATAAGCTTTGGTTACGGCTACAGGGTAAAATAGCCTCTCTTGTGAAAAAGAAGGGCTGATTTTAGAGCGTTTCTACTCTCTTCGTATCACTTGATTTGAGAAGATTTGAAATTGCTTCACTTTGTGCAAAAAGGATTGATAATGCCTAACTTATTCACCCAAGCGATGCAATTTCGGCACGCTTGTAAACTCTTTGACGAGACTAAGAAGATTTCTGATGAGCATATCCGATATATTTTAGAGGCAGGAAGAACTTCGCCGAGTTCATTTGGGCAGGAGGCGTGGAAGTTTCTGGTGATTAGCAATGAGGAACTCAAAGCCAAGCTTCGTCCTCACTGCTGGAATCAGCCGCAGATTACCTCCTGTTCTCATTTGGTGGTGATATTAGCGGGAATTGATGCCGTCAAACTCAGCTCGGGGATACCGCATAAACGTTTTGAACGACGACCTTTATCGCCGGAGCAGATAGCGGCGTATCTCGAACGGTATCAAAATCACCTTACTTCGACCAAAACGCTCAGTTCCGATGAACATATCTATGAGTGGACAGCTCGTCAATGTTATATTGCGGCTGCCAATATGATGACGGCTGCCGCGTTTGAGGGGATCGACTCTTGTCCTATTGAGGGGTTTGAAAAAGATCGAGTGGAAGCGGTTTTGAATCTTGATACCAAACAATATCAAGTTGCATTGATCCTTCCATTTGGATATCGTATCAATGCACAATCCCCGCAAATACGGCGATCGTTTGATGAAGTAGTTGAGTTTATAGACTAATACTAATTAATATTAGTTTGAAATCTCTTCCGATCTCTTTTTGATAATATCATAAGGAATGGAGGTGTAGAGTTTTTTGAGCCAAATCGGAGAGTTGTTATATAGTGCTTTGAGTCGATTTAAATCTAACATAAAATATATCCTTAATTAGTAAAAAACATTAAAAGTATTATACTATATTAATC
>JACXUN010000271.1 GCA_014763905.1 Campylobacterales bacterium | reverse complement strand
AGAAGCAGAAGATTTCTTGGACGATACGACCACAAAAGAGACCCGTACCCTAGCCAAGGAGGCTAAGGGTGAAACGCTTGGCGACTATCTCGAAAGTGAACAGTTTGTCGATAGTGCGAGCTATGGTCCGGCTGTCGGTCGTCCTGTTGTTCGCGGTATGGATGGGTATCGAGTGGGTATCACTAACGGAAATGTTATTCTCAACGATCTATCTGCCATGAGTCAAGACCATGCGGTAGGTGTTATGGCACGGGCGAGTGAAAATATCGAGCTGATCAAGGGACCCTCATCTTTGCTTTATGGGAACTACAGTGGCGGTGTTATACGTGTGACCGGTGAGGAGCATAACAAAGCGTTGCTCTCTAAAGGTTACTCTCTTGATACAACGTCAAGTTACGGCACGAACGGTGCAGGGACGACACTGGATACGACACTCAAAGCAAGTGATCACAATCTTTCTCTTTCGTACAACGGATCGTATCATGATGCCGATAGCTATAAAGATGGAAACAACCAAACGGTCAAAGATTCTAATACCCTCTTGGAACAATCTCATGTTGTTTTGGGATACCAAGCTGATGACAATAATGTGATCAAAGTGTACGGAGACACTCTTCATAAAGATTACGGCATCCCAAACGTCACTCCCGAGGATGAAGCGGATGGTCTGTTTGGTCAGAAGCAGTTGACCGTTGCCAATAGCATCAATTTTTTCATGGATGATTGGGAATTCAATACCAATGTGGAGTACCAAACCAATGAGCTTAAAGTTTGTCACGATCATGGTCACTGTACCCATTTCTACAACGCTTCTCGAACAGGTGTCGAAGACGGTGTTGATCTACAGGAAAAAATTGATCAATACGGACGACCGTACGCTCATGGACATCCTATGCCCAATACATTTGAACAACGAATCAAATTGGGTGCCTCTGCAAGTAAATTCATAGACGATGAGAATGAAGTGACATTGGCTCTGCGTAGTGAATTTAGACAACTTAATCCAAACAATGAAAACATGCAAGAGCAATGGTTGGTAACGGATGCGATGGATCCCCATTATTACGACATTATCAATGGTGTTGCACCGAGTGGTTCTGTAGGATTCAATGGATATATGACGAGTGACTTAGCCTTTAACACCTCGCTTTCGTATATAGAGCGGCTTCCCTCTGCAACCGAGCTGTTTTGGAATGGTTTTCACCATGCGACCAACAGTTATATCTTTGGGGATCGTTATTTAGACAATGAGAAGTCCTTAAACGTTGATTTTGACCTGCTATATACAGCGGCTAAACCGTTTACAACCCGTGCGAGTCTCTTTTACTATCACTTTTTCAATTATATTTACCAAGATCCTGTCGTCGATGCCAATGGCGTTCAAGAACTTGACCCTTTTCACCAATCAGAAGTCTGGCAGATCAAAGGCGTACCCGCAAAAGTATACGGTATCGCGTTGGAAGAACAGTATACAAAAACAATGGGTGAACACGAGCTTGGTTTGGCATTGAATGTTGAGGCAATCCGTGCACAGCTCGATTCCGGCGGTAATTTGCCAAGAATTCCGACCTTTAATGGGGGAATCAGTTTGGAAGATACGTACAAGAAGTATAAAGGAAAAGTCTCCTATAAATATGTCGATAAAAACCGATTTAAGGCAGATAATGAGACAAATACTCCGGCATACAGATGGCTAAGTGCTTCGATAGCGTATGACTCAAAAAACCCTTATTTTGATTGGTCTGCGTACCTTAAAGGAGAAAACCTAACCAATGAAATGGCGTACAATAACCTTTCCTTTTTAAAAGAAACGGCTCCTTTACCCGGTCGACAGGTCATTGTAGGGTTAGAGATGAAGTTTTAAATAATTACTTATCTCTTTTGTTCACCATAAAGAAGAATCTATGAAAAAAATTACAAAAAATACACTTGTGTCTCTTTCGATTCAAACGGAAGATCAGAGTGGAAATCTTTTAGCCGAGAGTGAAGAGTTAATCTATCTTCATGGCTCGTATGGACAGATATTTCAAAAACTTGAAGAATCACTAGAGGGGAAAATGCTTGGTGATCGTTTTAATCTATTTCTCACCCCAGCAGAAGCCTTTGGTGAGTATGATGAATCTCTGGTCACCAAAGAACCACTGGATGAGTTGCCTGAAGATATTGCTTTGGGTATGGAGATAGAAGCGGAAGACGAAGAGACCATTTGGGTTGTTGAAACTATAGAAGATGGTTATGCCACGCTTAATGCAAACCATGAATTTGCAGGAATACCAGTAAGGGTTTCTGGCGAAGTTTTAGAGTTGCAACAACTCTCAGATAAAGAAGTAGAGGATGTTCTTAATATGGAACATACACATTAAATATAGGGCATTAACCTCTTGTTAAGGATCAAAAAATAATGAAACTACGCATAATGCTCAGCATAATACTCGCAGGGTGGACAGCACTCCACGCCTGTGCACTCTGTGGCGATTTGACACAATTTATCAAAGTTTCGGTGCATGAGTCGCATACGCATGAGAAGATGCAACTTGATATCCAATGGGACTTTACCAAACAGTTTAGTGCCGAAACCCTGCTGGATTATGATACCAATGGCAATAAAAGCCTAGA
>JACXUN010000050.1 GCA_014763905.1 Campylobacterales bacterium | reverse complement strand
TAGCTTATTGGTTTGTGAGATCTCAATCAGTTTTTGAATCTCTTCTAAATTTTTCGATTTCGGTACATTGTCGACAAACGGCAAGGCATCGGTGAAATGGATTTTTCCGGCTTTGAGCATTTTGATCGCAGTCTTGACATGCTTATGCATTCCAAATGGTCCCTCTGAGTAGAGAACGATATCGGCTTCATCCAAGAATCCATGCTTTTTCATACTTCGCACAAACCCTTCAGCGTGTTTGGTGGCGATATTACGTTGGGCAATCTTATGCTCGAACTGCATATTGTGCAGTTTGGTAATCTTCTCAATCGGATTAATCTCTTTTGGACATGCCTGAGCACACTCAAAACATTTGACACAATCCCAAACTCCGACACCCTCTTGTGCGGTCAACTCAAGTCGTTGGTCAGCGGCAGTATCACGGGTATCGATAGAGAATCTAAAGGCGGCTGTCAGAGCGGCCGGCCCAAGGTAATCCGGGTTAACTTCGAGTGCCGGACAAGCATAATGACACGAACCACACTGGATACAGAGGTCAGAGTCAAGCATCGCGTTAAACTCTGCGATCGACTGTTTGCTCTCTTTTTCAGGATGTGGATCGATATCGGCGACTACGTAAGGTTGAACGGCAGCGTGTTTATCCCAGAAGTCACCTTTGTCGATGATCATATCTTTGACGGCTCGTTTTTTACTCTGCGGCTCTAAAGTAATATCGTTATTGAAAAGATCGAGTAGCTCTAAGGCATTTTGCTTACATGCCAGTACCGGTTTACCGTTAACTTTGATCCCGCAAGCCCCGCAGATACCGTGTCGGCATGATCGTCGGTAAGAGAAGCTTCCGTCGTGTTCCCATTTGATTCGGTTCATCAGGTCAAGGACGAGATCGTCTTTGCCCACTTCCATCTCATACTCTTTGGTGTATGGGAGGTAATCGGTCTCTCTGTTAAATCTAAACGCTTTAATCTTTACTTTTCGTCTCTCTTTATTCATCCTAACCTCCTTAGTATGATCGCTCTTTTGGCTCAAATTTGGTAATGACAACATCACCCCATTCGGTCGTAATGTTGTAATCTTTGTCCATATAAGCGTAGGTGTGTTTCAAGAATCTCTCATCATCTCGTTTTGGGAAATCTTCTCGGTAGTGACTGCCTCGGCTCTCTTCACGCTTTAACGCACCGACGACGATAAATTTCGAGAACTCCAACATGTGTCCTAGTTCGAGTGCCTCTTGAAGATCGGTATTGTAGGTATCTGATTTATCATCAATTCGGATATTATTAAATCGCTTTAATAGATCATCGATAATAACGATTTGCTTCTCTAATGACTCTTTGGTTCTAAAGACACCCGCATTTTCAGTCATTCCGTTTTGGAGTTCTTCTCTGAGTTTAGCGACTCGCTCTTTACCGTTTGAGGTTTTGATCTTTTTGATCTCAGCTAGCATGGTATCCGCATCGGCTTGGGTTGCTTTTTTGAGTTCGATACCTTCATCAAGCTGTTTGACCATATTTTCTCCCGCATGGCGACCGAAGAGAAGGGCTTCGAGTACCGAGTTGGCTCCAAGTCGGTTGGCTCCGTGAACTGATACACAGCTACACTCACCAGCAGCATAGAATCCTTCGACTAACTCATGTGGATTTTTACGAACTTGGCAGTTGATATTGGTTGGGATTCCTCCCATAGAGTAGTGAGCGGTTGCCGAGATATGGATCGGCTCTTTGAGCATATCCTGACCTTGGAAGGCGATCGCCAACTCTCTAAGTTCCGGAAGTCGTGTCAAAATGATCTGTGGATCAAGGTGTGTCAAATCGATATTGACCGATTGCTTGTCTTTTCCGACCCCTCTACCTTGACGTACCTCTTCCATAATCGCTCGTGATACAACGTCTCTGGATGCAAGCTCCATCGCGTTGGGTGCGTACTTGCTCATAAATCGTTCCCCCTCAGAGTTGAAGAGTCGTCCTCCCTCACCACGGGCTGCTTCAGAGATTAGAACACCTGAACCTCCAAGTCCGCTTGGGTGAAACTGTACGAACTCCATATCTTCAAGCGGTAATC
Organism: Campylobacterales bacterium; assembly: GCA_014763905.1. Classification (GTDB taxonomy): domain Bacteria; phylum Campylobacterota; class Campylobacteria; order Campylobacterales; family Sulfurovaceae; genus UBA1140. Next base: position 10,094 of record JACXUN010000050.1, on the reverse strand, counting down.
CGTGTCTTGCGACGATAGAGAGGGCATCACCGGTATTGGCATGGGCATTAGAGTTAAATCGGAACGCTCTGGCGTGACCGCCAGTGGCAAACATAACCACTTTGGCGTTAAAAATAGCAGGTTCTGAGTTACGAATATTATAAGCAGATACCCCGTAAGCTTTACCGTCTTTATAAAGAAGATCGGCAACATACCACTCGTCAAAAACTTCAATTCCGGCTCTAAATGCCTGTTCATAGATTGCTTGAAGTACTGCTAAACCGGTTCTGTCTTTTGCATAACATGCTCTTGGTTTACTCTGTCCACCAAACGGACGAATTGCGATATGACCCTCTTCGTCACGTGAAAATGCAGCTCCCATTCGCTCAGCCCACCGAATGGTTTCGGGAGCTTTGGTACACATTAACTCAACCGCATCTTGGTCAGCCAGATAGTCTGATCCTTTTACCGTATCGAACTCATGAAGTTCGGTTGAGTCATCTTTACCGAGTGCGGCATTGATTCCACCTTGTGCCGCTCCGGAGTGTGAACGCAATGGGTGAAGTTTGGTGATGACGGCTGTCTTTTTTCCTGCTTCTGTAAGTTCTTTCGCTGCAGCCAAACCAGCCAGACCGGCTCCAACAATTACAGCATCATATTCGTAGATTTTAACATCCATCCTGCCATTTCCTTTTTAACATTTTGATTATTAGGTAGATTATATCTTAAGCTATTATAAGTATCATTAATAGTTTGGCAATAGCCGGAAATGAATGGAATTATGTTACAATTTTTCCACAATAATGAGGATAGTAAGTGAACAGAGAAGATTATTTAATCAGGAAATTAAGCTCGTCTTATATCGGTGATGACGGGGCTATTGTTGGGGATAAGATATACAGTATGGACGCATTTTTTGAAGGGGTACACTTCAGACGTGACTGGATGAGTCTGGAGCAGATTGCCCGAAAAGCGATGTTGGTAAATATATCCGATGCAATTGCCATGAATGCAAAGCCGATGTATGCATTGTTAACACTTTCAATGCCCAAAGATTTTACAACTCGTGAAATCGATAGGGTAGTGAAGTCCCTTCATGAAACAGCTGAGGAGTTTGGTTGTGAGATTATCGGTGGAGATACCATATCTGGTGAACGGTTGGATTTTAGTATTACGATTATTTCGGAGTCGAATCATCCGCTAACCAGAAAAGGGCTAAAAGAGGGTGATCTGCTTGCTTATACGGGAACATTAGGGGAGAGTAAACGCGATCTCAATCGTCTCTTTAAAGGAGAAAAGATTCTTGATCATTCACGCTTTATTGAACCGATTTTGCGTCAAGATTTTGTTAGTAGAGTACGACCCTATCTGCGTGTCGGTATGGATATTAGCGACGGACTCTATTGTGATACCAATAAACTGTTGGATTATAATAGTATGAAGCGATAGCCAAAGAGAGTGAGACTCCTTTGACCCTCTTCGCACGGGTGACTTCCAATCAAGTACGTTACGTATGTCTCAACCACCATCAGTGACTATGATATCCCGTCGAACTCAGGTTTATAGATAAAAGTTTGAAATAACCTGCGAAAGAAGAAAAATAACCGGGATAAAGAGCAGGGTACTCAGCATGATCAGGGTGGTAGTCTCTTGCGGTCGACAGTCATAAAGAGCCGCCAGATTGAGATTGGCGACAGCTAATGGTGTCATCATCTCCATAAAAATAACCCCTTGAACATAGAGTGGCAGTTGAGTAAAGCTCAACAAGATAGCCGTAGTCACCGGAACAATAATAAATTTTTGAGAGAGGGTTCCGATCAAAAGCGGTAATCGGAGCAATTTAATTCGGATGCCGTAGAGAAAGCTACCGAGTAAAAAAAGCTGCAAGACTATCCCGGCATAGGCTCCCATCTTCAAAAACTCTTGGATTTGCGGAATGATCTGAATGTGGTTGATATTGATTACAATGGCTATAACCGAAGCGGGAATAATGGGTATTTTAACGATGTTAAAAAGTGATTTTTGGATCGAAAAAGAGCCCCGTGAATAGATATAAACACCGATGATATAGACCACGAAGACATTAGCGATATTGATTAGCGTCGTATAGATCACAGAACCTTCTCCAAAGAGGGCGATACCTAGAGGTATCCCGATATTTCCGGTATTGCCGACAAATCCGGCGATAGAGAAAATCGAACGCTCTTTGGGATCGTCAAACAGAAGTTTGGCGATAAAAAGTGTTGGCAGTAATACGATTGTGATAATCCCCAAATAGTATAGGGGAACCCAAAAGTGTTCAGTTGATAAGGTTGCTGTGGAGAATCCCCAGACGGTGACAAAAGGCTGGGTAAAATAGACGGAGGTGAGGGTTAATGTTTTGTTATCAATCTGCTCTTTGAAAAATCGTTTAGCAAGATAGCCAAGTAGGATAAATAGATAGACAAATATTAGAGAAAGCAGTGTTTCAAACATCTTTTATTACCTTCAGAATAATGTTTTGAAATAATACAAGCAATTTTCTACTATAATCCTAAACAATAGATTTCTTGCCAAACTATAGACTCAACGGCAAATCCTCCCTTCGGTCTGAGCATTTCACTTATAGTTTGACAAGATAAATAAAGTTGTAGGATTGTGTTTTGAAAGATATTGATCTCAAAGAGTTGTTGGTCGTTATTCCGATTATTTTAATAGGTTTGGGTTTCTATTGGTTAGTCAAAGAGATAGATGGACTAGAAGATATTTTAAATTTTATGAAAGAGTGGAAGATTGTCGGTTATTTGGTATTGGCATTTTTCTCTTTTGGTGGTTCGTTGATTTGGACGGCAGCAGCGGGGATGGCAGCTTTTTTGGGTATTATGAATTTATATATTGCTTTAGTTGTCGGTATAGTTTTTAACTATCTCGGGGATATGATGCTCTTTTACTTAGGAAAATATCATAAAGAGGATATCAAACCCTATTTTCAAAAACATAAGCGAAAAATTGCTCTCTCTACATTGATAATGCGTAAATATGGTGTTTTAGCAATCTTTATTCAGAAGTTTCTCTATGGGGTCAAAACGTTGGTTCCGATCTCGATGGCACTCTCTCGCTATGATTTTAAGAAGTTTGGATTTTATAATGTGTTTGCCAGTATTCTTTTTGTGTCGGTTATTATGCTCGGCAGCTTTTACTCTGGGGCAAGTATTCGAATATTTTTTGAATACTTTAGTGATAAAGCGTGGATACCGATCGGTATACTGTTAGGTATAATCGCTTTAATTTGGTATGGTTTAGAACATTTCACCAAGAGACGATAATGCAGTATCCAACCATTATACTCCTACGGCACGGAGAGACGGAGTGGAATTTGATATCCCGATATCAGGGGCATTTAGACTCACCGCTTACTGCCAAAGGAATTGATCAGACTAAAGCCAATGCAAAAAAATTGAAAAAAGTGATTGGTAAATTAGATCAAATCAAAATATACTCTTCTCCGTTGGGTCGTGCAAAAGCCTCCTGTACGATTCTTTGTGATGAACTGAATATATCGCTTGAAGATATTATCTATGATGATCGTATTAAAGAGTTTAGTTACGGTATTTTCGAAGGAAAAACAAAAGATGAGTGTCAACTGAACTATTCTAAAGATGTTGCCGCTCGTGAAGCTGATAAATGGAATTATCAAATTCCAGATGGTGAATCGTATAAGATGGTTACCCGACGGCTAAAAAGTTGGCTTGCAGATATAGAGGGCGAGTCTATAATAATTATGGTGGCTCATGAGATGGTCAATCGGGCTTTACGAGGACTTTATCGAGGTTTGGAAACAGAAGAGACCCTACAACTGCGTCAAGCTAATGATTTGGTATTAATGCTCAAAAACAGTGGTGAGTATATACTCAACTAAAATACCGTAAAATCAGTATTTAAATAGAGTTTAAAAGAATACTAATTTAAATTTGGGTATAATCCACGCTTAAAAAACAGCTTATTCTATCTACAAATAACCGTTATAGCTACAAAAAGGAGTCGTCTCTTGGCTACCAAAGATATCAATAAACGTTTAGAAGAGATTTTTCAATCACGTAAAAAAGGTGATGTACTAACCTTTGAAAATCTCGCAAAAGAGTTTGATAGACTTCCGACATTGGTTCAATCACGTAAAATTTTAAAGTTAAAAGAGAGCTATAAAATTGATGTGGTTACCTCGTCAGAGTACTCAAAACATGTTGTTGAACTAGAGAAACAAAAAGTCGCTCAAGCCAGACAAAACAGTGATAGAGAAGAGGGAGAAGAGTTTGATTTCCTAAAAGAGAAAGAGCTGTTAGAGTGGAGCCGTTCAGATAGCCCGGTTCGGATGTATCTTCGTGAGATGGGAAAAATTCCGCTTTTGACCAAAGATGAAGAGGTGCATCTCAGTCGTGAGATTGAAAGCGGTGAAGATATTATCTTGGATGCGATCTGTTCGGTTCCGTATCTCATCGATTATATTCTCAACTATAAAGAGCCGCTTCTCAATCGTGAACGACGGGTTAAAGAACTTTTCAAAAGCTTTGAAGATGATAACAATGATGACGACGATGACGACAATAACGATGATGATAACGACAATAACGATAATGATAACGACGATGATGATAACGATGAAAAAGAGAAACGTCGTCGCAAAGAGGTAGAGGTCAAACAAGCAAAAGAGCCGGACAAACGTGTCAAACAGGTTGTTGACAGCTTCAAAGCGTTATCAAAAGCCAAAAAAGAGTGGATGAAAGGGCGATCCGAATTGGATCAGATGATCGAAGCCGGAGAGAGTGACGAAGAGAAGTTGCTTTTTGAAAATATGAAGGTAGCCTTTAAAAAGAAGCTGCTTAAATTGGCATTGATTGATCTAGGACCAACCTCAAAACTGATCAATGAATTGGTCAAAGCGATGGAGACCGCACTCAAAAGTGACGATGGTTTTGACAAAGAACTCAAACGTTTAGAGTATAAATTGCCACTCTTCAACGAGGCACTGCGTGAGAATCACCAAAATATCTTGGATAATATCTTAGAGATGGACAAAGATGATATTATCGATGCGGTTCCGGAGACAACAATGGTCAGTACCTATGTCGAGATCAAAAAGCTTTTTGAGACCAAAGAGGCGAGTAAAGACAGTTTTGATCTTGATCCAGAAAAGTTGACGGAGATTTTGGGACAGATACGACGCGGTAAAGCCAAGAGTGAAAAAGCCAAAACACGAATGGCAAAATCTAACCTCCGATTGGTGGTATCAATTGCCAAACGATACACCAATAGAGGGCTACCGTTCCTTGATCTGATCCAAGAGGGTAACATTGGTCTGATGAAAGCGGTGGATAAGTTTGAGTATCAAAAAGGGTACAAATTCTCAACCTATGCGACTTGGTGGATCCGACAGGCGATCTCACGGGCTATTGCCGATCAAGCCCGTACGATTCGTATCCCAATCCATATGATTGAGACCATTAACCGAATCAATAAGATTATCCGTAAAAACCTCCAAGAGTCTGGGAAAGAGCCTGATTTGGAAACCATCGCCAAAGAGGTTGGACTTTCAGTCGACAAGGTCAAAAATGTTATCAAAATCACCAAAGAGCCGGTCAGTTTAGAGACACCAGTCGGTGATGAGGATGATGGACGATTTGGAGACTTTATCGAAGACAAGACGACGGTTAGCCCATCCGATGCCGTACTCAAAGATGATCTCAACAATCAGATCGATGAGGTACTTGATCAACTCAACGAAAGAGAAAAAGCGGTTATCCGAATGCGGTTTGGATTGTTAGAAGATGAGAGTGATCGGACTTTGGAAGAGATCGGTAAAGAGTTAAACGTGACCCGAGAACGAGTACGTCAGATTGAATCCTCTGCAATTAAAAAGCTAAAACACCCACGAGTAGGAAGAAAACTCAAAAACTATTTAGAAGGCTAAAAAGCTTTCCTTTTTGATTTGACTCTTATATATTTGACTTTTTTCTTAAGAGGGTTTATTGTCTTTCAACAAGAAGAAACGATGGAGGTGAAGAACTACTTTAATGTAGTTCTATTCATTCCTAAGTACGGTAAGTGGATCGGTAGAAGAGGCTCTGTTTGCCGGATAGAGTGAGGAGACGACCACAATCAAAAAGGTTCCAATGAGGATCAGTATAAAGTCTATCAAAGTCAAATCAACCGGTAAGTTAGAGAATCCATAGACATCTTCAGCCAAGGTGATAATCGGGAAGGTTGTCAATATCCAGATACCGAGGAATCCTAATAGCGTACCGACTACCATACCGCTCAAACCGATAATAATACCGAGCTTGAAAAAGATATGCTTAATCTCATGCGTCGTAGCCCCCAATGTCCGCATCAACGCAATCTCACTGCGGCGGCTCATTACGGTCATGAGGAGAGAGGAGATAATATTAAGCGAAGCAACCAAAATAATGAGTAATAGTACTAAGAAGAGGGCTTTTTTCTCCATTTCCATCGCTGCAAAGAAACTCACATTCTGTTCCCACCACCCCTCTATCATAACGCCATAGAGTCCTTTTTGCATTAAAAAGCTTTCGATTTTGGCTTTATCAGCCATCGCATCGTGCGAGTAGATATGAATTCCGTCATAGAGACCGGCAGAGCGTTTTAAGATTTTTTGAAATGCCTCCTGCGTTGTATAGACGATTGCTTTATCATACGCTTTGAGTCCTGAATCAAAGATTCCGTCTACCGTAAAACGTTTTTGTAACGGCATGGTTCCAAACCCGATTGCTTGTTGATCAGAAAAATAGAGTGTCAGTTTTTGAGAGGGTATTACCCCCATCTCCTTGACCAGGGGAGTACCGGCAATGATTTTAAAGCTACTGTTAGTATCCAGAGCTTTGACTAAAGCTTTATCAAATACAGTATTGAGTTTTGCCTCTTTTTGAAAATCTACACCGTAGAGAATGGAGCCGTTGACATTAGAACCGCTTTTGGTAATGACTTGAGTAGTGTAATAAGGACTCATAACCAGATGCGGAAAGTTGTTTTGCATTTCTTGAATCAGTTGATCATTTACCGCGGTATAGTTGCTAGAGAGCAGGGTAAGTGGATAGTTCATAACGAAAAGACGTTTTTTGAACTCTTCTTGCGTGCCGTGCATAATTCCCATCGCCAGCATCAGTACCATAACCCCAGCAGCGATACCTAAAAAAGCGAGAATAGAGGAGATAAAGATAAATGGGTTATCTTTATCGTATTTGAGATAGTGTCGGATAATCTTATTGACAAATCGATGATTGATAGGCAGTGCCATTAGAACTCTTTTTACTTAAGCTAAAATACCTTTTTTGGGACCGCTTTGACCGCAGCACTGCTTATATTTTTTACCGCTTCCACATGGACACGGATCATTTCGTTTAGGTTTTTTGCCGGTGATAATCGGCTCTTTTGACGCTGCTTCACCCTCTTCAAAATCAGCCTCGTACATATCTTCTTCATTGGTTATGGCTTTTTCCAGATCGGCTTCCAGTTCATCACGAATTGCTTCCATTTTAGCTTTTTCCTCTTCTGGTGAGCGGAAATTGAATTGTACCAACTGGAGTACTTCGACCGCCTCATGCTTGATCATGTCAATCAAGTAGATAAAGAGATTGTAGCTCTCTTTTTTATATTCAGTGAGTGGATCTTTCTGATTATAGCCTCGCAGACCGATACCGGTTTTGAGTACATCCATCTCATAGAGATGATCACGCCATTTCTGATCAAGGACTTGTAGATAGAGAACCCGTTGCACTTCACTTCGCTGCTCCGGTGAGAGTGTAGCCATCTTCGCTTCATAGGTGTCAGTCATGATCTCTAGGATCATATCATGAAGATCATCGAAATCTTTGCCTTTGAGCAGTGCTGGATCGATTTCGATTGCCAGTTTTTGACCGATCATCGCGGTGAGTTTACCCAGATCAAAGTCTTCATGGGCTCCCCCTTGATAGATTTCAACCTCATTGAGAAGATACTCAACATACTCTCGACGATTCTCTTGGATTTTGGAATCAATATCATAGCTGCTATCGAGGAGTTGATTTCGGAACCGATAGATCGCTTTTCGCTGTTCGTTGGCGATATCATCGTACTCTAGAATATGTTTACGTGATTCATAGTGCATCGATTCAACTTTTTTCTGTGCCTTTTCGACTGAGCGGGTTACAATTTTGGAATCGATAAACTCTCCCTCTTCAACACCGAGTCGGTTCATAATATTTCGGATTTTTTCTCCGCCGAAGATACGCAAGAGATTGTCATCCAAACTGAGATAGAATTGCGATACACCCGGGTCCCCCTGTCGACCGGAACGCCCTCTAAGCTGGTTATCGATACGTCTGCTCTCATGTCGTTCGGTACCGATAATATAGAGTCCTTCTAGAGCTTTTATCTCTTCGCTAATCTTGATATCGACCCCACGCCCTGCCATATTGGTCGCAACGGTTACGGCTCCTTTTTTACCCGCTTCGGCGATGATCGCCGCTTCATGCTCATGGTTTTTGGCGTTGAGGGTGTTGTGTGGAATTTTCTCTTTTTTGAGCCGTTCGTGAATCAATTCGGATTTTTCAATAGAAGCGGTACCGATCAGAACCGGTTGACCTTTTTTATGCAGCTCTTTGACCTTCTTGATAACCGCGTCGAGTTTTTCTCGTTCGGTGTTATAGATGAGATCGTTGAGATCTTTTCTTTTGACTGGAACGTTGGTCGGGATAGAGATAACATCCAGATTATAAATCTCGGCAAACTCGGTCGCCTCTGTTTGTGCGGTTCCGGTCATACCGGCTAATTTATTATAAGATCGGAAGTAGTTTTGGTAGGTGATCTCCGCTAAGGTTTGAGACTCCTCTTTGATATCTACTCCCTCTTTGGCTTCGAGAGCTTGATGAAGTCCTTCACTGTATCGCCGTCCATGGGAGAGTCGTCCTGTAAACTCATCGACGATAATGATTTCACTGTTTTGTACCACATAATCAACATCTTTGACAAAGATATAGTTAGCTTTCATCGCTTGATCAAGATGGTGAGCCAATTTGGCATTTTCCAAATCATAAAGGTTATCAACCTCAAAAAGTGTTTGAGCTTTTTCTAAACCTTGTTCTGTCATCATTACTTGACGATTCTTCTCATCGAGGTAGAAATCAAACTCCATGATTGGGTCAGGTTCTCCCGGTTTCACTTCCGGCTTTTCACCTCGAATCATTTGTTTGGCGACTTCATTGGCTTTGGCATAGTGGTTCTGATCTCGTTTGACCGGTCCGGAGATAATCAGTGGCGTACGTGCCTCATCGATAAGAATAGAGTCCACTTCATCGATAATGGCAAAGTGGTGTCCACGCTGTACTTTATCTTGCGATCGGGTTTTCATATTGTCACGTAGATAATCGAATCCATATTCATTGTTGGTTCCATAGGTGATATCAGCACTGTATTGGGCTTTTTTACTCATCTCATCATAGATATCGGCGGTTAGACATCCGACACTATACCCCAGGAATTCATAGAGCAGACCCATTTCACTAGAGTCCCGTTTGGCAAGATAGTCGTTGACGGTGACGACATGAACCCCTTTTCCCATCATGGCATTGAGTACGACGGCAAGGGTTGCAACGAGGGTTTTACCCTCACCGGTTTTCATCTCGGCGATGGAGTTGTCATGGAGTACCATACCCCCAACCAGCTGCACATCAAAGTGACGCATACCCAAGACCCGTTTACTTGCCTCACGAGTAATGGCAAAAGAGTCTTCTAATACATCGTCTAAGGTTTTCTTTTCCGATTGAACCGCCGTTTTGAGTTCATTAAAGGCAGCTTGGAGCTCCTCATCACTGAGCTTCTCGTAATGATCTTCTAATTTATTGATTTTTTTTGCTCGTTTGAGATAACGTTTTACAATTCTGTCATTTCGTGAACCAAATATCATCTTTAGCATTATCGTTATAACCTAGTTTTAAAATAGTCAGAATTTTATCGAAACTTTATGTAAAGGCGGATTAGCTTAGTTTTAAACCTGAGTTCGACGGGATATCATAGTCACAGCTTTACGAGGTTTTTTGTAGGCAAAGTCAAATTTTTGCGGGACTAACGAGTTAATTCAAAAAAAT
>JACXUN010000270.1 GCA_014763905.1 Campylobacterales bacterium | reverse complement strand
CTTAACTCTTGATAATCCCTTTTACCCAGCTCTCCATCGCTTGATTGGCTTCCGGATTCGGAGCTTCTAGGAAACTGATCACAAATTTATCTACCAACTCGGCTACCCCGATAGAACGCGGTCTGACGGCTAATACTTCCGCTTTTGGCAAGGCTTTACCGAAACAGCAGATAATATTTTTGGCATCTTTGATCTCCGGATTGATCTGACCTACCTCTAAACTGCTGGTATGTCCGTAGTGGTCAAATTCACCGATATACACGGCAATCGGATGCTTATCGATCTGCTGTTCGAGATAGGCTAAAATCTCATCGACGTTTTTATAGTTGGTTTCCTCTTTATTGATTTCGATGGTGAAGACAGGGTATTTTTCCATGACAGTGATTTGTTTCATTAGGTTCCTTTTGTTATAAAAAATTACATTCCCGGCAATCTAGGAATACGCCCGAGTTTCGATTGACGGCAGTACCAACCCCACCCTTTTTTCATCCAGTGACCGATAATCGGGAGCGGAATCATTTTGCCTCCGCTTTCACTTCGATAGACAAAAGCCGCACCGTTACCGGTATCCATGACACAGAGAATATTGAGATGTTCGATATAGCTCTCTTTGGAGTGGATATTTTGCATATGCTGGAAGATATTATAGGCGACATTCTTTGCCATCACTTCGGCAACGTGTCCCTGTTTGGCTCGCCACTCCGGTCCCATCAGGTTAGCAGAGTCTCCGATGGCATAAACGCCGTCAAATCCTTCTACCTCATTGAACTCATTGGTCACGACAAATCCCGCTTCACTGAGCGGCAGATCAGACGCTTCGAGTACCGGATGTCCTTTACCGGCTGCGATAAACATCGTCAAATCCGATTCCAATTTGGTTCCATCGGCAAAGGTAATGCCATCAGTTTCAAAAGCGGTGATTTTGGAACCGACTTTTTTGGCGATATTGGTCATCTCGAACATCTTGTCCATCATCGCCAGTGCTTTTGGACCCATCTTCTGTCCCGGTTTTTCCATCGGAGCGAAGAAGGTGAGTTCAAAGTTGTTACGGATTCCTTTACGTTTGAGTAGCGTATGGACATTGAACAAGACTTCAAATGCCGGTCCGCCCCGCACCGCCGAAGTATCGTGAGGATTCCCGCCAAATCCCATCGCAATTTTCCCTGATCCTTTCTCAATCAACGTATCCAATCGACGATAAAGCTCATCTGCCTCTTCTGGTTTCCCGCATATGGAGAGAGAGTTTTCGATCCCTGGATGCTGCATCTTGCCTTGACCGATTGCAACTACCAGATAATCAAAATCATCCAACACCCGCCCGCTCTGAAGCGTAACGGTTCTGCTTTTGGCTTCAACAGCGGTAACCGGATCGATAATCAACTGAAACCCATGCTTCTGGGCCAATTGATCCAGAGGGATCGATACATCTTCCCGCGTTGCTTCTCCGGTCGGAATCCAAATTGAGGTCGGATAGATATAGAAGTAGTCACGATCACTCACCAGTGTCGTCTCTACGCCCTGTTTACGAAGATAGATCGCTGCCTCAATACCCGCAAAACCACCACCTAGAACTAAAACTTTTTTCATTATAAGTGCATTTCCTTTTAATAATTTTTTATTATTAGAAATATAATAAATTATTCTACTATAAAATAGATAAAAGCTCTCCTAGTTAAGATAGACTTAGCAAAAAGGAGCGATATTTTGGTATGATTCGTTTATATAAGTGTTAACCTGAGTTCGACTCCCGTCGAACTCAGGTTGTTAGGATATATGAATGAATTTAACCCATTTAGACGAAAACAATAAACCTAAAATGGTCGATGTCTCGGATAAAGCAGCGACAACACGAATCGCCGTAGCCAGCGGCGTGATCGAAGTGACACCGGAAGCCTATGAAGCCGTTGTCAGCAATACCGCCAAAAAAGGACCGGTACTCCAAACCGCCGTAATTGCCGCGATTCAGGGAGCCAAACAGACCAG
>JACXUN010000269.1 GCA_014763905.1 Campylobacterales bacterium | reverse complement strand
ATCTTAAAGTTTAAGGTTGACAGATGAAATCTAAGGAATAAACGTTCTCTTGCTTATCTCTTTGTATGTAATTTTACAAAATTTTTTGGTAGAAGGAAGCATTCCATGATTGTAGGCATCGAAGGAACCGTAGAAAAAAAAGATCCAACTTTTGTTCATCTTAATGTGAACGGTATTATCTATGAGGTACATATCTCGGTCAATACCTCGAATGCGATAAAAGAACCCAAAGTCAAACTTTTGATAACCCAGATGATTCGTGAAGATGCTCATTTGCTGTTTGGTTTTATGGATATCCATGAGAAGCGGATGTTTGATACACTGATCAAGATCAATGGGATAGGACCAAAAGTGGCGATGGCGACCTGTTCGACCTTTACGCCGATCACCTTTTCGCGTGTGATTACCGATCGGGATGTGGGATTGCTCAAACGGGTTCCGGGGATTGGTCCCAAGGCAGCGGGGCGGATTTTGGTGGAGTTGGCGGACTTTATTATTGAAAGTGAGGAAGCGACTTCGGCAGTAGACAGCAGTATGGCGGATGCGGTATTGGCACTGGAGAGTTTGGGTTTCAAAAAAGATCAGATCAAAAAGGCACTCCAGGGAGCAACAGGGGATACCTCGGCATTGGTCAAACATGCTCTTAAGCAATTGCAAAGGTTATAAGCCTAATAAGGTAAAATGTCATCAAAAATAAAGGTAAATTATCAATATGAATATCGCAATTCTCTTCGGTGGTTCAAGTTATGAGCATGAGATTAGTATCGTCAGTGCTATTAGCCTCAAAAAAGTGTTAAAAAAATCAACGCTCTCTTTTATCTTCTGTGACAGTCAACGGGAGTTTTATCTCATTGATGCCAATAATATGAAATCGAATTATTTTGCCAGTGGTAGTTATAAAAAAGCCAAAAAGCTGATTCTCAAAAAAGGTGCATTTTGCATCGAAGGTATGTTGGGACTCAAAGAGCAAAATTTAGGGGTAGTACTCAACCTGATTCATGGACGTGACGGTGAAGATGGGAAAATGGCTTCACTCTTAGAGTTCAATAATATCGCTTATATCTCTCCGCGTGTTGATGCTTCAGTATTAAGCTATAACAAACTCTATACTAAGCTCTATGCTGAAAGCCTTGGGGTAAAGGTAGTTCCGTATCAATTGCTCAATAACAGTGATAGCCGAGATATCACATTAACCTATCCGGTCATTATCAAACCGGTACGACTGGGAAGCAGCATTGGTGTGAGTATCGTTAAAAGTGCTGAAGAGTTGGACTATGCTTTGGATGTGGCGTTTGAGTTTGATACACAAGTCTTGATTGAACCGTTTATTAACAAAGTGTTGGAGTATAACCAAGCCGGATGCAAAACGAGTGAGTTTGAACTGTCGATTATCGAAGAGCCGAACAAAGAGGAGTTCTTGGATTTTGACAAAAAGTATTTGGACTTTTCTCGTGACGGTAAAGTGATGGATGCGAATATCTCCGATGAACTGAGAACCAAGATTCAAGAGGCGTTTAAAAAAGTCTATGGAACCCTCTTTGAAGGAAGCATTATCCGATGTGATTTCTTTGTCGTAGAGGGTGAAGTGCTGCTCAATGAGATCAATCCGATTCCGGGTTCGATGGGAAATTATCTCTTTAGCGATTTTGAAGGAATGGTCGGTCGATTGGTGAATCATTTGCCAAAAGAGTCGACTATCCAGATCAATTATCAATATATCAACTCGATTCAATCGGCTAAGGGTGGGAAGGCGTAGGGTGCATTTTCAACGCACCGAAAATTGGATATGAAAAAAGATGTTATTTCATATTTTGTCGGGATTAGGGGAACCCGACCTATTGACCTGAGTTCGACGGGATATCATAGTCACAGAAGCCTAAAAATAGGTGATTTGAAGGTCATGCATCTCAAAGTAGTTGATAAAACTATTAGAGTATAATTACAATATGAGACATAGACCAAGTTGTAAAAAGTGTGGAAGTATTA
>JACXUN010000268.1 GCA_014763905.1 Campylobacterales bacterium | reverse complement strand
CGGGTCTTCAAATCCGGTGGCAATAATGGTAAGCCGTACATGATCAAGCGGAATATCCTCAGATGTAGTCGTACCGAAGATAATATTGGCATCTTCATCTGCATTCTCTTCGACAATATCCATCGCTTCAGAAATCTCTGCCAATGGATAATCAGGGTGGATATGGAAGTGTACCAAGATACCCATCGCTCCATCAATAGAGAGATTGTCAAGCAGCGGTGATTCAATTGCCGCTTTGGCTGCATCATATGCCGCTGAGTTACCTTGACTCTCACCCACACCCATAAGTGCCAATCCTCTATGACTCATGACTGTTTTAACGTCGGCAAAGTCAAGGTTGATATCATTGGCTCCATGAGAAAGGATAACATTGGAGATACCGCTTACCGCTTGTGCCAAAACGTTATCAACCAGTTTGAAACTCTCTCGCATACCGAGGTTTTTCTCCACAATCGAGAGAAGTCTCTCATTTGGCACCACAATAATCGAGTCACTCTCTTTTTTAAGAAGCTCTAATCCCTCTTTTGCCAATTTTTTTCGTTTACGACCCTCAAATGCAAAAGGGCTGGTGACGATAGAGACGGTCAAAGCTCCAATCTCTTTAGCTGCTTGGGCAATTACCGGAGCTGCACCGGTTCCGGTTCCACCACCCAATCCGGCAGAGATAAATACCAAATCAGCACCGTTGAGCATGGTCTTGATACTGTCATAACTCTCTTCGGCAGCGGCACGTCCTACTTCCGGTTTCATACCGGCACCAAGACCTTTGGTTACCGTCATTCCCAATTGTATTTTGTAAGGAGCCAATGAAGCCTCCAATGCTTGTGCATCAGTATTGGCAACGAGTAGATCGATACCGCCGATCCCTTCATTGATCATGTGGTTAATCATGTTTCCACCACCGCCACCGACACCAATGGCTTTAATCTTGGCTCCGTGAATTGACTCGGTCTCTTTTATATAGAACTCTTCCATTATTTCTTTCTCCTAACCGGGGTTTAAAATATTTTTTTAGCCCACTCCATAAAGCTTTGTAGAGGGCTGTCAGTTTTTTTGGTTGGCGCTTTACTCAAATCAGCAAACAGATCACTAATAGACTGCTCTTCTGAAGTTTGCGATACGGATATCTTTGGACTTTCATGAGAAGCAGTGCTATTAATGGCAATATCTCTTAATGACTCTTTTCTTGTATACTCTTTTGAGTGCAGCATAGTTTTGGTACGATCCAGTTCATATTCGGTATGACCTCCTGCTTCATAAATCAATAAACCTATCGCTGTTGCATACTCTGCCAAATAGAGTTCCTCCGGCATCTTATTGAGGCGTTTAGGCTTACCGATTCGTATCGGTATATTAGGCATGAGGGCTTGTGCCAACTCTCTGGTTCCTTGAATATGAGTCATACCTCCTGTCAACATAATACCTGCCCCGATATGATCTTTGAGTCCGCTTTTCAAGATAGAGTTCGCCAAGATACTTAGAGCCTCTTCCATACGGCTATAGATAATGTTATGCACAATATCGAGTGAAACAGTATTGACATTATGCTCATCTCCGATAATAGGGAGCTGAATATCTTCATTTTCGATTGTCTGAAGGAGACTTCCTTTGGTGATTTTGAGCTTTTCTGCCGTATCGAAAGGGGTATGCAAGGCAATCGAAAGGTCATTGGTAATATGGTTTGACCCGACGCTTAAAAAATCATTATACTGAATCGCATTCCCGACAAAAACAACCAAATTACTGGTATGACCCCCAAGATCGATAACGGCAACTCCACGATCCTTGTCATCTTTGCTAATAACTGCTAAGGAGGCTGCATATCCGCTTAATACAACGGTATTCATCTCAATACCGGCAGCATTCACTGCTTTTTTAAGATTTTCAAGGCTCGATTTTGCCGTCATGATAATGTGGGTATCCACCTCCATACGGCTGGCATTCATACCATAAGGATCTTCTATAAAATCTTGTTCGTCTATTTTAAACTTATATGGCAGTAC
>JACXUN010000267.1 GCA_014763905.1 Campylobacterales bacterium | reverse complement strand
TTGAATTAGCTACGGCTAGTCCTACGAATTTTGATTTTTCAAATCTTACCTATTTTTAGGCTTCTGTGACTATAATATCCCGTCGAACTCAGGTTATTAATGCAATACCAACTCTAAAAATGTTTCGGGTTTCAGTGAAGCTCCCCCGACTAATACGCCGTCCACATTCTCTATAGCAGCAATCTCCGCAATATTCTCCCCTTTGACACTACCCCCGTAGAGTATAGGTTTATGAATCGTTTTTCTTAAGGCATTGTGTGTTGATTCGATTTCGGCTACCGTCGCACTCCGTCCGGTTCCTATCGCCCAGATCGGTTCATACGCAATAATCAATTTCTCATAATTGGTATCGATACCGTCAAATTGAGAAATGAGTTGAGCCATAACCGCTTCATCCCCTGCTTCCCGAACCTCTAATGCTTCACCGATACAGTAGATGATCTCGAATCCCTGTTCTTTGAAAAAACGGAATTTTTTGGCTATGGTCTCTTGTGACTCTCCGATAATATTGCGTCGTTCACTGTGTCCAATCAGTATGGTTTTGATATTAAACTCTTGAAGTTGTTCTAATCCGACTTCACCGGTATACGCACCGTTTAGAACCGGATAGGCATTTTGTACACCGATGGTAAAATCAGCAGCTTCATAGTGATCCAGTGCTGTTAACGGCGGGAAAATATAAACAGAATCTTCTGATTTTTTTTGGTGAAGTTGAGATTGTAGCTCTTGGATATAGGCATGAGTAGATGTTCTTGTGTGATTGGTTTTAAAGTTTGCTGCGTAAATCATGATAACCTTTGAAACATTGGAGTGTGTGGACAGAGAGTCCACACATAAGATAAAGTTATATTATACTCTATCTGAAATGATAGCGTCTTGAAACAAATTTTATTCTGCTTGAAGTGCACTAATTCCCGGAAGCTCTTTTCCTTCTATCAGTTCGAGACTGGCTCCCCCGCCGGTACTAACAAAGGTCATCTCTTCCACATCATTGGCTTTTCGTGCCACATCAGCGGTATCACCACCTCCGACAATCGTCGTTGCGTGAGTATCGGCAATATTGTGAGACATTTTGATACTTCCTTTGGCGTATTTATCCATTTCATAAACACCCATCGGTCCATTCCAAATAATGGTCTGGGCATCACTGATGACCTCTCTAAAGAGTCTGGATGTTGCCGGCCCGATATCCAATCCCATCCATCCTTCCGGAATCTCTTGTGACGGTACATATTTGGAGACACATTTATCCGAGAACTCTTCGGCAACCATAATATCAACCGGGAGATAGAATTTCACCCCTTTCTTTTTGGCTTTGATCATAATGGTACGAGCATCATCTAATAGATCATCTTCAACAATTGAGTTTCCGATCTCCATTCCCTGAGCTTTGAGGAAGGTAAATGCCATTCCTCCTCCGATAATGATTTTGTCTACCTTATCAAGCAGGTGTTTAAGTGCCTGTAGCTTACTGGAAACTTTTGATCCGCCGACAACGGCAATAAACGGTCTGATCGGATTTTCAATCGTCTTTTCAAAAAAGTTTACCTCTTTGCTCAAAAGGAACCCGGCAGCCCGATGTTCACGATCAAAAAAGCGTGCCATCGCATCAATCGACGCATGAGCTCGGTGACACGCACCAAACGCATCGTTGATATAAATATCGGCTAAACTGGCCAACTCTTTGGCAAAGGTTTCATCATTCTTAGTCTCACCGGCTTCATAACGAAGGTTTTCTAGTACCAATACTTCACCTGCCTGAAGAGCTTCTGCTTTTGCTTTCGCATCTTCACCGACAACATCGCTTGATAGATAGATCGCATGGGCAATTTTAAGCAGTTTTTTCAGACGTTTGACTACCGGAGCTAGTGAATACTTCTCTTCATATTTTCCCGGCTCAGGACGCTCATAGTGAGAAGCTAAAATCACTTTACAATCTCGATCCAGACAGTATCGGATCGTTGCCAATGCCTCACGGATACGTCGGTCATCCGTGATGTTTCC
>JACXUN010000266.1 GCA_014763905.1 Campylobacterales bacterium | reverse complement strand
GGTTGTAACCGAGTAATCACCGTTTTCATCTGCCACTGCTTGCCCAACTACAACACCGGCAAGTGTTATCACCACCGTCGCTCCGGCCTCTGTATTTCCGTTTATTGTTGGCGTGCTATCTTTTGTGACGGTGTCTGTTGCCGATTCACCCGTATCGCTCTCATCCGCAATGTCTGCATCTACTCCACTGATTGTATCGTCAATATCCGCCACATTGATCGTGATGCTTTGAGTTGAAGTTGTTCCGTCTGCACTTGTAGCCGTTACATCAAATGTATAGCTTGGATTTGCTTCAAAGTCTATCGCTCCGCTTGTTATGATCTGACCATCTTCATTGATACTAAACGGTACGCCATCCGGCAAGCTATAAGTAATCGCATCGCCATCCGCATCCGTTGCACTCAGTGTTACACCCGTATATGTTCCGTTCTCTACATTTTCACTGACCTCATTGGCATGTGAATCTGTGTCGCTTACATCAGAGATATCATGTCCGACAACATCTGTTGCACTATCGCTATCACCGCTTGTTTCTGTCGTTGTGACACTTGCTTGGATGCTGTTGATTTCACTTGGGCTCAACTCATCTGCCGAAACGAGGGTAATAGCTGTCGTTACACCGCTTACGACCGGTACACTAACTTGCCCATTTGTTACAGTGAGCTCATGTCCACTTGCATCTTTTACGCTGACACTCTCTGGAACACTTAGCGTTACACTTGAAAGTGTTTCACTTCCATCTGTATCGTTTTGTGTAGCAGTTATAGAGATAGTTGTCTCATAAGTCGTAACCGTTTCACCGTTTGATATGTTTGCAGAAGCGTTAAATGCACTGCCATCAGTGAGATTGCCATTACCGTCAATAGTCGTACCGTCATTAAATTTGATATTTTCAAACTCTTTGACATAACTTCGAACATTGTCTTTATTCGCATCCCAATCAGCTTTGGAGTAGCTTTGCAGTTCGATCGAGTCAGTTCCGCTTCCACCCATTACATAATTTTTAATCTGTCCTTCAATGACTACACTATCATTGCCTTCGGCGGCATAGATTCTTCCCTGAACGAACTCTCCAACTTTTAATGAATCATCTCCATCACCTAGATAAACCGTTCCGTTGACTTTACCGCCAACCGTTACAGTGTCGTTGCCGGTACCTGCATTAATGTTTTGATTGACATAACTTCCTACATCCAGTGTATCATCGCCACCGCCCAAATAGACACTGCCATTTGAATAGCTATTGATTGTGACACTGTCATTGCCTTCATTTGAATCTATATTACCGTTAGCAATACCGATATTAATCACATCGTTTCCGCCACCACTGCCGAGCATTCCGTTAACTGTTCCATCAACCAAAATAGAGTCATCGCCGCTACCCGAGTAGATATTGGATGAGTTGCCGGCGATATCAAGAGTATTATCGCCCTCTCTTAAATCCAAGCCACTATTTGCTGTACCGCCGACTCTAATAGAATCATCGTCATTGCCGACATAGATACTTTGTGAATTTCCGTCTATATCGATTCTATTATTACCTTCTCCGGCATTAATAGAAGCATTTTGAGAGCCATCAACATTGATAATATCATCACCGCCGTATGTGCTAATAACATTTGAGTTACCATTGACTTCTACTACATCTACGCCATCGTTTCCGGTATAGAGTGATTGATTCATATTTGTATATTCATATGTGTTATATGAACCGCTTAAATCTGATGTATTAATTACATCTTCAATATCTTCAAGCGATGTTGCCAAAGCCGGTGGAGTTGCAACTTGAGTGCTAACTTCTACATTTGCACTTACCACGGCTATATCTATACTCACACCATCAGCACTCACATCCTCTTGAATATCCGCCACATTGATCGTGATACTTTGAGTTGAAGTTGTTCCATCGCTACTTGTTGCCGTTACATCAAATGTATAGCTTGGATTTACTTCAAAGTCTATCGCTCCGTTTGTCACTACTCTGCCGTCTTCATCGATACTAAACGGTAGGCCATCC
>JACXUN010000049.1 GCA_014763905.1 Campylobacterales bacterium | reverse complement strand
GCAAGAAGTTCCATGATAATGGAGGCAGTAATGTAAGGCATAATACCTAGTGAGATAATACTGAGTCGCTCAATAGCATTTCCGGAGAACATGTTAACCATGCCCAACATACCGCCACTGTTTGCGTCAAAAAATGACGCAATCACAGCCGTATCGACTCCCGGAACGGGGATATATGCTAAAACTCTATAAGCAAACAGAAATCCAAATGTAATCAGTATTTTTTGAGTTAAAGCATTACTCATCGTTATGCACCGCTAGTTGCAACCGCTTCATCTTTGATTTTAGATGCAAGCTCTTTGGCACCTTCGCCAATAAGTTTAACTTTGGTTACGCTCTTTTGGAGTCTGTATACTGATTTGATGCTCTCTAATGTGATCTCATCAAGTTCAGCAATCGCTTTGTTTTTCGCTACATTGATAGCGTGTGGCTTAATCACACGTGATGTAAATCCGATTTTCGGCACACGTCTAGCCAATGGCATCTGTCCACCTTCAAAGTTACGCTTCTCATTGTAACCTTTTCTGGCTTTTTGTCCTTTATGACCTTTTCCGGATGTTTTACCGGTTCCAGAACCTTGTCCACGTCCGATTCTTTTTCTATTTCGAATTGAACCCGGTGCCGGTTGTAAATTATGTAAACCCATATCTACCCCCTTACGCTTTGATTCTTGCAAGGGCATCAACAGTTGCTCTTACAAGGTTGTTTGGGTTGTTTGAACCTAACGATTTAGCAATGATATCTTGGATACCCGCTAATTCGATAACCGGACGCATAGCACCCCCAGCGATGGTTCCGGTACCTTCACTTGCCGGTCGAAGAACAATCTTGCTCGCACCGGTTTTTTGCTCGATATCATGAGCAATTGTGGTTCCCTTAACGTTAACTTTTACCAATGACTTAAACGCATCGTCTACCGCTTTTTTGATCGCATCTGGTACCTCTTTGGCTTTACCGGTTCCGTATCCGATGGTTCCGTTTTTATCACCGATAACGACTAAAGCAGTAAATCTAAATCGTCTACCACCTTTAACAACTTTGGTAACACGACCAATGTTTACAATTCTCTCTTCAAATTTTTCTCTATCAATATGTTGCATGTTGCCTCCTTATAGCTTGATACCGGCTTCTCTAAGAGCATCGGCAAACGATGCAACTACACCATGATAGAGGTAACCGTTTCTATCAAAAACAGCGGTTTCGATATTTTTAGCTTTAAGTGCTTCAGCTAACACGTTAGCGATTTGCTTAACATCCTCTTTATTGGCTTTTAATCCAAGTTTGTTACCGTCAGCAGCAGCAAGCGTTGTTGCGGCGACATCATCAATTGCCTGTACATAGAAGTGTTTATTAGATCTAAATACACTCAATCTAGGACATTCAGCTGTTCCAAAGATTTTACTTCTAACTCTTGCTTTACGCTGTACTCGAAGTCTGTTTTTTGTTTTTTGTATACTTTTTAACATCTCTAGTTCCTACTACTTTTTAGATGATTTACCGGCTTTTCTGATGATGGCTTCACCAACATACTTAACCCCTTTACCTTTATAAGGCTCTGGCGGTCTGAAACCTCTGATCTTCGCAGCAACTTGTCCAACTGTCTGCTTATCGGCACTCTTAATGTGAATAACGTTTTTCTCAACCGTGATCTCAACACCCTCAGGAACCGGGAAGTTGATATCGTGTGAATAACCGAGTTGAAGGTTTAACGTATTTCCTTGAATTGAAGCACGGTAACCGACTCCGTTGATCTCAAGGCTCTTTTGGAACCCTTGATCCAATCCGATAATAATGTTGTTGAACAATGCTCGGTAAGTTCCCCAAAACGCTGAACTCTCTTTAGTTTCACCCACTTTTGAAAAAGTCACTTCATTATTTTCGATATTGATACCTACACGACCGTAAGTCTCTAATCTCTTTTCAAGTTTACCTTTTTTGGCAACAAGTGCAGTACCATCAAGAGATACTTCAATTCCATTGGCAATGGTTATAGGTTTTTTTCCAATTCTTGACATACTCTACTCCTTACCAAATGCTACAGATTACTTCGCCACCAACACCTTGCTTATACGCTTCGTCATTAGCAAGTACACCTTTATTGGTAGATACGACAAGTGTTCCGTAACCGTTTTTAAAACTTCTGATTTCGTTGGTACCTTGGTAAACACGTCGACCAGGCTTAGAAATCTTTTTAAGCTCATTAATAACACTATGACCATTTTCATCGTACTTAAGTACCACTTTAATAGTCTTCTTGTTTCCGTCTTCTTTCACTTTGTAACTCTCTAAGTAACCCTTGTCTACCAAAATAGAAACAGTTGCCTCAATCGTTTTTGAGTGGAGAAGAGTAGTAGTGTCTAATCTTCTTAGTGCAGCATTTCTAATTCGAGTAAGAGAGTCTGCAATTATATCTGTCATCATCTTCTACTTCTCCTTACCAGCTTGATTTTTTCATACCAGGGATTAATCCCTCATTTGCCATTTTTCTTAAACAGATACGACAGATACCGAAATCTCTATAAACAGAGTGTGGTCTACCGCAAATGCTGCATCGTGAATAGGCTCTTGTTGAGAATTTAGCAGGTCTTTGCTGCTTATTTATCATTGATTTTTTAGCCATTATTTCTTCCCTTTAGCAAAAGGCATACCCATTTTCTCTAAAAGGACGAATGCCTCTTTGTCGTTATCAGTGCTTGTAACCATAGTGATGTTCATACCGTGTGTTTTGATGATTTTATCATAAACCACTTCCGGGAACATAAGCTGCTCGCTTAAACCGAAGTTATAGTTACCTCGACCATCGAACCCTTTTCTTGGTGTTCCTCTAAAGTCTTTAACACGCGGAAGAGCAATCGATACCAACTTATCAAAGAAGTTATACATATTGGCTCCTCTTAGAGTAACTTTGATACCGCTTGGTGAACCCTCTCTCGCTTTAAAGCCGGCAACCGATTTTTTAGCATGAACGATTACCGCTTTTTGTCCAGCGATAAGAGAGATGGTGTCTGCCATGTTTTGGATCAATTTGTTATCTTTACCCTCTTTACCGGCACCAACAGAGATCACGATTTTCTCAAGCTTCGGTGTCTGCATCGCATTTTGGATACCCAACTCTTCTCTAAGAGCCGGTACGATGTCATTGTACTTTTGCTTCATTCTACTCATAAGATTACGCCTCTACTTTTTTTACGTTAGAGATATGGATTGGCATCTCTTTATTTTGGAAACCACCATTCTTATTCTCTTCATTTGGTTTAATTGCTTTTTTAACCATTTTGCATCCTGCAACGATGACGGCATCTTTTTTAGGGAATACAGCAAGTACTTCGCCTGTTTTACCTTTGTCATCACCGGCGATGATCATAACTTGATCACCCTTTTTGATTTGAAACTTTTTATTTGCCATTACCACACCTCTGGAGCCAAAGATACGATTTTCATAAATCCGGCATATCGAGTCTCTCTCGCTACCGGTCCGAAAATACGTGTACCAATTGGGTTTTTCTTATCATCGATAATTACCGCTGCATTGTCATCAAATCGGATCAAAGAACCGTTTTCTCTTTGAATCTCTTTGTGGGTTCGTACCACAACCGCTTTAACAACTTTACCTCGTTTTACTTTACCTGTTGGAAGAGCTTTTTTAACTGAAGCAACAATCACATCACCTACAGAAGCATATCGTCTCTTAGATCCACCAAGAACCTTGATACACATAACCTCTTTTGCACCACTGTTATCAGCAACATTTAATCTTGTAAACGCCTGGATCATTACTCTTCACCTACCTTTAGAATCGCTAAAAGTTCAAAGCTTTTTCGTTTTGACATCGGTCGGCACTCGATAGCACTGACGGTATCACCAACTTTAGCTTCTCCCTTCTCATCGTGAATCAGATATTTTTTAAATCTTTTGACAGTCTTGTGATATCTTGGGTGAAGAACTTTTCGCTCAACCACTACGGTAGCAGTCTTCTCTCCGGCGATTTTAATCACAGTACCAGTTATTTGTCTTTTTGGCATTCTTTCACCCCTTAATTAGACTGTGCAGCTGTGATAGCTGTTTGAATTCTCGCGATATCTTTTTTCGCAACTCTGAGCTCACTGGTGTTAGTAAGCTGCATGGTTCTTTGCTTCGCCTTAAGTGTAAAAAGCTCAAGTTTCTTCTCTTTGAGCATAGCAGTTAACTCTTCTACACTTTTTCCTTGAATATCAGTATATTTCATTACTTTCCTTTGCAGAAATAATTTTACATTGAACAGAGAACTTATGTAATGCTAGTGTTAACGCTTCTCTTGCAACCTCTTCAGGTACACCGGCAACTTCAAAAAGAATTCGACCTGGTTTAATATTCACAACCCACATCTCAACTCCACCTTTACCTTTACCCATCCGGGTTTCGAGTGGCTTTTTGGTCAATGGCTTATCTGGGAAAATACGAATCCAGCTTTTCCCTTGTCTCTTCATTCGTCGCGTCATGGTAATACGAGCGGCTTCGATCTGTCTTGAGTTGATACGACCTGCTGAGATTGCTTTTAACGCGTACTCACCAAACTCGATCTTATTTCCTCGAAAAGACTTTCCTCGGTTTCGCCCTTTCATAACTTTTCTAAATTTTGTTCGTTTAGGCATTAACATGACTATTCACCTCTTTTTCTGGATGGCTTTCTAGGAGCCTTTTTTTCTTCTTGTGGCTCAGCTTGGATACCTTTAGCAAGAACTTCACCTTTGAAGATCCAAACTTTAATACCGATAATTCCATAGGTTGTATGGGCTTCTGCAAATCCGTAATCGATTTTTGCTCTGAGTGTATGCAATGGAACACGTCCCTCAAGATACCACTCGGTTCTCGCCATTTCCGCACCGCCAAGTCGTCCTGCTACCGAAACTTTGATTCCTTTTGCACCAGACTTTAACGCACCTTTGATGACATTTTTCATCGCACGTCTAAAAGCAACCCGTCGCTCCAATTGAGTCGCAACGTTTTCAGCCGCCAATTGAGCTGAAGCTTGTGCTTTTTTCTCTTCTTTGATGTTAAGAGCAATCTCTTTACCAAATTTAGCACTCAATGTGTCTTTCAATTTAGTAATGTCTGCACCTTTTTTACCAATGATGATTCCAGGTCGTGCCGTTACGATCGTTACTCTTGCTTTTTTAGCGGTTCGCTCAATAATAAGGTTAGAAACACCCGCATAGAAAAGCTCTTTCTTAAGGAACTTTCGGATTTGATAATCTTCAGCGATAAATCCTGATGTTCGCTCTTTCTTTGGAAACCATCGTGATTCCCAGTTTCGGTTGATTCCAAGTCTCAAACCCATAGGATTGACTTTTTGACCCATATTACGCCTCCTTTGCTTTTGCTACTTCTACCATGATGTGTGAGGTTGGCTTAATAACTCTTGTTGCTGTTCCTCTAGCTCTTGGTCTAAATCGTTTCATTACCGCAGCTTTATCCACTCGACAACTGGTGATAACGACCTCTTCTGGTTCAAAGTCACCGTTAGCTACCGCTGAAGCGATCACTTTAGAAATAATACCCGCTGCTTTGTTTGGCATAAATTCAAGTGAAGCCAATGCAAGTTCTGCATTCATACCTTGAACTTCTCTAGCAATAAGTCTTGCCTTAGTCGGCGATACTCTTGTAAACTTTAATACTGCTCTACTCATATTATCCTACCTTCTTCTGAACAGAACCTTTGTGGCCCTTAAATGTTCTAGTTGGTGCGAATTCACCGAGTTTATACCCAACGTGGTTTTCAGTAACGAATACCGGAACAAATTGTCTTCCGTTGTGAACGTTAATGGTTAACCCGATGAACTCAGGGAAGATAACCGATCTTCTTGACCATGTTTTGATAGGCTTATGAGAACCTTCTGCTTTTGCTTTGAGAACTTTTTTCTTTAGGTGTTCGTCAATAAAT
The DNA here is from genome assembly GCA_014763905.1 of Campylobacterales bacterium. Taxonomy (GTDB): domain Bacteria; phylum Campylobacterota; class Campylobacteria; order Campylobacterales; family Sulfurovaceae; genus UBA1140. The sequence goes on along the minus strand of JACXUN010000049.1, from coordinate 2,981 downwards.
GGACCTTTTTTAGTTGATCTTGCCATCTTAATCCCTTACTTCTTTCTCTTAGAAATAATTAATTTGTCGCTCGCTTTTTTCTTACGAGTCTTATAACCTTTAGTCGGCATACCCCATGGTGTAACCGGGTGTCGTCCAGAGTTTTTCTTACCTTCACCACCACCGTGCGGGTGATCTACCGGGTTCATAGCAGAACCACGTGTTTGTGGACGAATACCCATATGTCTTTGACGACCGGCTTTACCACCAATAACGTTTGCCCAATCTTCGTTACCAACTGTACCGATAGTAGCCATACACTCACCAAGAACATATCTCATCTCACCTGATGGAAGTCTCAATGATACATATTTACCATCTCTACCCATGATCTGTGCATATCCACCGGCACTTCGTGCTAGGATTCCACCCTGACCTGGATTTAACTCAATGTTGTGTACCAAGGTACCGACCGGGATTGATTTCAATTTCATTGCGTTACCGGTTTTGATATCAAGACCTGCTTCAGCGGACATGATTTTATCACCGACATTCAATCCTTTTGGTTGAAGCACATATCGCTTCTCACCGTCAACATAGTTAACCAAACAGATTCGACAGTTTCTGTACGGATCGTACTCAACCGTTGCAACCGTTCCTTCGATACCAAATTTATTTCTTTTGAAATCGATGATTCGGTAAAGTTTTTTCGCTCCACCTTCTCTGTGTCGAGAGGTAATTCGACCGTTGTTATTTCTACCTGCACTTCTTGGAAGTTTGATTAGTAGACTTCTTACACTCGCTTTAGCAGTAATATCACCACTGTCTAAGTTGGTCATATATCGTCGGCTTGGAGTGGTTGGTTTATATGATTTAATTGCCATTTACTCTATCTCCTTATACTGCTAAACTTTCGATTTTCGCATCTTCAGGAAGCTGTACATAGAACTTTTTCGTATCAGGTCGTTTACCTGCTACCCCTCTAAATCGCTTCACTTTACCGTTTACTCTCATTGAGTTAACACGAAGAGGCTTAATTCCGAAGTACTCTTGGAATACCGCTTTAAGACCGTTTTTAGTCATTCTCGGGCTAGTTTGAACCACAATGACACCCTCTTCTTGAAGTGCTAATGACTTCTCTGTATACATTATTGATTTAATATCTGTAATATCTGCCATCTTAGCCCTCTTGTGTTAATTTGTCCCAAACTGCTTTTTCAATTACAACTGAATGATATGCAGCTGCAAGGTAAGCGTTGAGTTCATTGCTTTCGATTAAGTATGCGTTTTGAAGGTTTCTAAATGCCATGAATGTTTTGTCATCGATTAGCTCTTTAACAATCAATACATCTCTTTGTCCCAAACCATCAACAAATGCTTTAGCATCTTTTGTTTTTCCGGATTCGATTGTGATATTATCTACAATTGCCAAATCCTCATTCGCTGCCAACTCTGCCAACGCATAATAAAGAGCCAATTTCTTCTGCTTTTTATTTACTTTGAGCTCATAGTTTCGGTTGTTTTGTGGACCAAATACAACACCACCGCCTCTGTAGTGAGGAGCTCTAATCGAACCTTGTCTCGCACGGCCGCCGCCTTTTTGTTTGAATGGCTTCTTACCACCACCACTCACCATTGAACGGTTTTTTACTTGAGCGGTATTTGCTCTTAGTGATGCCGCATATGACTTACAATATAAATAAAGGTTATGTGGGTGAACCTCTAAAAACTTCTGTGGGAGGTCACTTGTTTTAACTACTGAAATATTCATTATTTAACAATCCTTACCAATCCTCTGGCACCGTTATGACCCGGGATTGAACCTTTTACAACTAAAATTCCATTTTCAGCATCAAATGAAATCACTTCATTTTTAACGGTTGTTTGCACATTTCCGTATTGACCTGGCATCTTTCGACCTTTTTGAACACGTCCTGGCCATTCACAGTTACCGATAGAACCGACACGTCGACCGAATCTATGTCCGTGTGAAGTTGGTCCACCACCGAATCCGTGTCGTTTTACTGCACCTTGGAAACCTCTACCTTTAGTGTTTAACGATGTTTTTACTACCGCTGCTTCTGTCAAGGCTGCTGTGTTATAATCACCCGCTTCTGTACCTTTGGCGACACGAATCGTCATAAACTTGTTAAAGGCTTTGTCAACACCATATTTTGCCTGTTGCCCTTTAATACTCTTGTTGATCTTCTTAGAGCTGTTGTAAGCGACAAGTGCTTTTCCGTCTTCACGTACTTCACATACTTTCGTTTCGATCACTTTTAATAGTGTAACTGGAACGCTTGGTACGTTAATCGTTCGGCTCATACCAATTTTTTCAATAATAAATTCCATCTATCTGCTCCTACTTGTCCATTGATCGAATCTCAACATCTACTTCAGGAGCCAAATCAAGTTTCATAAGTGAATCGATTGTCTCTGAAGTAGCAGAAACGATGTCAATCATTCTTGCGTGAATTCTAATCTCAAACTGCTCACGTGAATCTTTGTTTACGTGTGGAGATTTAAGAACGGTATACTTTTTGATCTTAGTTGGCATTGGAATCGGCCCTCTAAGCTCAGCACCAGTTCGTCTAACAGCTTCAACAATTGAAGCAACTGATCTGTCTAAAACACGGTGATCATAAGCTTTAAGCTTAAGTCTAATTTTTTCCATTTATTTACCTTATAAAGAACTCGTTAGTTCACCCAACATAGGCTTACCTAACCAAAAGGGAACGCAATTGTACCGAGATTAACTTTCACAGAGGGTGTTTTAAGGGGATAAATGAGAGTGTTTTGGAAATTTGTTTCCTTTTTAAAAGGAAACTTACTGTTTTCCCCAACCTTTACAACTGCCAATGAGTAAACAGGTAGGTTTAGAGTAGTTTGGTTCCAATCTGCCGTTATAACCTGAGTTCGACGGGATATCATAGTCACAGAAGCCTAAAAATAGGTAAGATTTGAAAAATCAAAATTCGTAGGACTAGCCGTAGCTAATTCAA